>NZ_JAOSIT010000001.1:0-43015 GCF_030586975.1 Candidatus Phytoplasma gossypii
AAGAATACGGACATGAATATAATTGGATAAAAGAGGGAAAGGTGAAACACGACAAAATACTAGCGGATAGAGACGAATTAGAAATAATCCGGACCTATAAAACAATTGTTAGAGGAATTATCCAATAGTTAGAATACAAATTTAGGAAAATTTCCTATTTTA
Organism: Candidatus Phytoplasma gossypii; assembly: GCF_030586975.1. Taxonomy (NCBI): domain Bacteria; kingdom Bacillati; phylum Mycoplasmatota; class Mollicutes; order Acholeplasmatales; family Acholeplasmataceae; genus Candidatus Phytoplasma; species Candidatus Phytoplasma gossypii. The sequence goes on from NZ_JAOSIT010000001.1 coordinate 163, forward strand.
TTTAAAGAGTGTTATTTATAATGAATACCAAAAAAATAAATAATCTATTACTATTATTAAATAAATAAAAATTAAAATTTTTAAATCATGTTAAATTTATTTCATATTCAAATAAGAAATAACCTTAATAAAAGATATTATTTTTGATAATTATTTGAATTGATAATTATAAATGAAAAATGCATTTTTTTAATTAATAATATTAATAAAAAAATCTTATAAAACTTGTAAAGATTTAAATAAACTTTTAATAAAAAAAATGATGACAAAATTTTACAAAAATTAAAAATTTTAAATATAAGGATTTTATATGATTACATTAGCTATAGACGCTATGGGCGGAGATTTCGCACCTAAAACGGTAATTCAAGGAACAATAGAGGCTTTAATTGCAAATCAAAATTTAAATATTTATTTATATGGTATTCAAACTCAAATAGAAGATTGTTTACAAAACATATTTACCACAAATATTTTAAATTCTATTAAAACAAGATTAAAAATTATAAATACTCCTTTATACTTGCCTATGAATGCTAAAAATATCAGAGAAGCCATAAGAGATAATCTTCCTTATTCCATGTTGGTAGCTCTTAGAGACACTGCCGATTCAAAAACTTCAATAGATAGTTTTATAACAGCTGGACCAACACAATCTTTAGTTTTAGCTAGTTATCTTATTATAGAAACTTTACCTAGTATAAAAAGAATATCATTGGCACTTATGTTTAAATCCATCGATCATCGAACTAGAATTTTAACAGATGCAGGAGCTAATGCGGAAATAAAAGCAGAAAATATTTTAGATTTTGTTGTATGTGCTAATTTTTTAGCTCAAACATTATTAAATATTCCTAACCCAAAAATTAAACTTTTAAATATAGGTACAGAGTCTAATAAAGGTAGAAATATAGACATTAATATATTCAAATTATTAAGCAATAATCCCAATATTAATTTCCAAGGCAATGAAGAACCGAATAACTTTTTCAATACAGAAGCTGATATTTTAATAAGCGATGGATTTACAGCCAATATGATTTTAAAAACATTTAAAGGAACTGCAGAAATGTATAAAAGACATTTAAAACAAATACTCACTAGTAATCTTTGCACCCGAATAATTAGCAAAATCTTTTTAGAAAAAAACATAAAAAAACATTTTCAACAATTTAATACGGATGAAACAGGAGGGGCTATATTGTTAGGATTAAACAAACTGATTATCAAAGCTCCTGGAAATTCTACAAGTAATACTTTCTATCAAACTATTAATCAAACTATTAATTTAATCAAAAAAAATTTTTTAAAAAAAATAATTGAAAAATTTCAATAAATACAAGGATTATCATGTATCTTCAAAATTTATTTACAAGATTAAATATAAAACCTAAAAATATTAATTTATATATTAACGCTTTAACACATAGTTCATACGCTAATGAAAATAATTTAAAAAATCAAAATAATGAAAGATTAGAATTTTTAGGTGATTCTATTATTAATTTTCTTATGGCTAATTATCTTTATAGAAAAAATCAAGATAACGAAGGTATAATGACTAAAAAAAGAGCTCAAGCTGTTTGTGTAGCATCTCTATTAATTTATTCAGCTGAAATAAATCTAAAAAAATATATTTTATTAGGAAAAGGCGAACGCAAAAGAGGCATATATAATTATTCCATTATTGCTGATGCTTTCGAAGCTTTATTTGCGGCTATTTATTTAGATTTAGGTTATTTACAAGTTAAAAAAACTTTTCATTATATAGTAGTTCCTTGTTTATCAAAAGTCATAGGTATTATTGATTTTAAAACACAACTACAAGAATTAGTACAAACACGTCATCAACATATTAAATATAAAATTGTTGCTGAAACAGGATTAGCGCATGAAAAAGAATTTATTGCTGAAGTATATTTATCTGAACAACTATTAGGCAAAGGTGAAGGGAAAACCAAAAAATCCGCCGAACAACAAGCAGCTAAAATAGCTTTAGAAAAATTATCACAAGAAAGTAAATTAAAATAATGTTAAAACAAATATATGAAGAAGGATATTTAGATATAGAAAAAATTTTAATTAATCAATATCTAAAACTTAATTTACTCATTAAAGAAGTCAAATTATTATTATTACTCTTTCGACAATACCAAACTCCTATTCTATCAACAGAAAAAATAATACAACAAACTAATTTTTCCCTACCCGAAATAGATACTATTTTAAGAAATTTAATAAAAAAAAATTTTTTATTTTTATATCAACAAAAAATTAATAATCAAGTTCAAGAAATGTTCGATCTTAGTCAAACTTTCGATAAAATTGAAAATTTATATAAACAGCTAAAATTAAATAAATTAAAACCTAAAAATACTTCAAATATTAGTAATACTATATCTAATATAGAAAAAATTAAAGGAGATGTTTTAAATAGCCAAGAATTAGAAATAATTAAAAAATGGTATATCGAATTTAATTATCCACAAGACAAAATTACAAAAGCGATCCGACAAGCACATATTCACAAAAAAAAATCTATTTTTTACATCAACAGTTTACTAAATTATCAAAATAAACAAAATATATCGCAAGATAAAAATATAGAAAAAAATCTACATAAAATTTTTGATAAAATAAAATAATAAGTTAAAAATAAATAATTTATTATTTTACCTTATCTAATGCTAAAAATATGTTATAATTGAAGGCGATATTGAATCTTTTTTTATAAACCAAAAGATTTAATAATATAATAAAATTATAATAATATAGAGGAGAAGAAAAAGTTTCTTTATGAATCACAAAGAAAATTTTTTACAAACTAAAAACGGCAAAATTACAGTTGGTGTGTTAGCATCTTTAGCTATAGCTATAGTTGTTTATCTAATAGCAGCTAAATTCTTACATTGGAAACCTTTTAACATAACAACATTAACAAATAAAGATTTTGAAAATTTAAAAGTAGACCTTAAAGACTTAACTGGAAAACAAAAAGTAGATGATCTTTCTTCAGACGATGCTAAAAAAGAAGCGCAAAAAGCAGTTGATGGTCTAAAAAAAATAATAGATGCATTTACAGAAAATAACAAAGCAGATGATAAAGATAAAAAAATCTCTAACGCAACAATTCAATCAGCAAATGATTTAAAAACAAAAGCTGATGATGCATTAAAATTTGTTACTGATGAAACTACTGCTCCTAAAACTTGGGAAAATGCAGACGTAGTAAGTTTTGTAAACAAAATGGTTAAAACTACTGACATCGATAGTTTATTCACTAAAGCTAAATCAGATTTAAAATTATCATAAAATCAATTTAATATTTTTTAATAAAATAAAAAAGTGTTCGTTTATGAACACTTTTTTTTATTTTTTTGACGACAAGTTACCGCAGTTAAAATAAAATCTTTAAATAAGGGATGTGGATGAAAAGGCCGAGATAAAAATTCTGGATGAAATTGAACTCCTATAAACCAAATATGATCTACTAATTCTATTATTTCTACGATTGATTTTTGCAAATTAAAACCCGAAACTCTAAAATTTTTATTTTGCATAAACATAGAAATATATTCAGAATTCATTTCATAACGTTGACGATATCTTTCAGAAATTACTAATTTTCGATAAATCGCATAACTTTTACTTGGAGTTATAATTTTAGTCTTCTTTAAACCTAATCTTAAAGTCCCTCCCATATCAGTATCACTAATTTTGCATTTAATTACCGGATGAGGAGTATTTTCATCTATCTCCGTCGAATTTGCTCCGAATAAATTTAACACATTATTAGCATATTCCACCACAGCCAACTGCATACCTAAGCAAATCCCAAAAAAAGGGATATTTCGGCAGCGAGCATAACGAATAGCTTGTAATTTTCCTTCAATAGCTCGACTACCAAAACCACCAGGAACTAAAATACCATCACAGTCACACAAAAAATCATGTACATTATCACTATTAATATCTTCAGAATAAATAAATTGAATATCAATGCCTACTTTATTAAAATAAGCTGCATGTTTAAGAGCTTCTACTACAGATAAATAAGCATCATGAAAAGCAGTATATTTACCAACTATACCAATCTTAACAACTTTTTTTAAAATTTTCATCTGTTGAATCATTTCTTGCCATGCTGATAAATTAGCTAATGGTAAAGATTCTAAATTAAAAAAATTCAAGATGAAATTATCAATTCGTTGAGCATGCAAATTCAGAACAATAGTTTCCACAATAGAAACATTCACATTAGAAAAAATAGCTTCTTTTTTAACATCACATAAAATCGAAATTTTTTCTTTTATTTCTGCCGAAATATCACTTTCACTTCTTAAAATCAAAATTTGAGGTTGAATACCTAAAGATCTCAACTCCTTCACACTATGTTGCGTAGGTTTAGTTTTAGGTTCTCCTGAAAATTTTAAAAAAGGTATTAAAGTATTATGTATATATAAAACATTTTCAAAACCCAAATCTTGTCGCAATTGACGAATTGCTTCTATAAAAGGTAATGATTCTATATCACCAATAGTTCCTCCTATTTCCACAATTAAAATATCATATTGACAAGAATAAACATTTTTTAAAATTCGCGATTTAATTTCATCTGTAATATGAGGAATAACTTGAATAGTTTTTCCTAAATAATTTCCTTGACGTTCTTGTTGAATAACATATTGATAAATTTGACCTGCTGTAATACTCGAATCTTTAGTAAGATTAATATTTAAATATCTTTCATAATGACCCAAATCTAAATCGGTTTCGGCTCCATCATTAGTCACAAAAACTTCACCATGTTGTTGTGGACTCATAGTTCCCGAATCTACATTAATATATGGATCTAGTTTTTGCATAAAAATTTTTAAATTACGTTGTTTTAATAAATATCCCAGAGAAGAAGCTAACAAACCCTTGCCTAATCCAGAAACAACTCCGCCTGTAATAAAAATAATTTTAGTTTTTTTGCGCATTGATAAATTAACTATCCATTCATTATTATTTTTTTAATTTCATTCTACCTTTATTAAATTTAATTTTTCAATTTAAAACCTATAGTCTCTCCTATATTAACTTTAGTTTCTACACCGATTTGAGAATTATTCAAAATTAATTGATTAAATTTAATTTTATTAGGTTCAACTAAGAGCACAATAACAGAACCTCCAAAAGAAAAAAACCCCTTTTCCTGGCCTTTTTGAAAACTACGGATCGGATGGTTATTGATTTTACCTACTAATAAAGCTCCTACTTCCATTTGTATAATATCCCCAAAATTACAAGTTTTTAAAATAGTATATTCACGACTATTTTCCGAAAAAACATTAAAATATTTAAAAGCAATAGGATTAACTGTATGTAATTTCCCTTTAATTTTCACACGCTTTTCATCTTGAATGCCCTGATCTATAAAAATATATCTGTGATAATCAAAAATTTGCAATCTCAACATCACTAAAAAACCATTAAGATATTTTTGAACTAAATAATCATTTTTCAAAAGATCATTTAAATGATAAGAAGTATTTTTAATATTAAAAAAGCTATCAGCATTAATATTAAAAATACGAATTTGACCCTCTCCAGGACTAATAAAAGTCGAACGAGAAGCATCAAAATTAATTTTTTTATAAACACGAATAAAAAAATCATTATAAGATTTAAATGAATTTTTCGTAAATAAACCAGTATTAATGCGATTTTTAATGATAATCTTTTTCACATGAACACGCGAAAAGATAGAATTTAAATAAAAACTAAATATTTTGCTAAAAATACGAGAAATAAATATTCTTAACAAAAAACGTTTCCACCATTTTTTTTGTATATCTTGATATAAAAATTTTTGCAACCAACTACTTGTCACTTGCTTGTGTTTGTTGTTCGTTCGAAATAAAAAATTCACATTCTCCTCGCATTAAAAAAAATATTTTTGTTCATAAATAAAAAAACAAAAATAATAATAAATAATAAACACAAAATCAATAACACTCCCAAGATATCAGGTTTATTAAAATGAAGTTTATCGCTAATAAATAAAAAAGATAATAACATTAAGCAAAAAACATATACACTTATAAAAATTTTATCCCAATACAATATTCTAAAAGGATCGAAAACGAATAATAAAACTAATAAAGGAAACAAAATAGATGCAACGGTTACAGGAACACCAACAAAACTAGAAATACTTGCTTTTTTTTTAGAACTTTCGTTCAAAACATTAAAATAAGCTAAACGAATTAAAGATGTCAAAAGATATAAACAACTAATTAAAATAAAAGCAATATCATAATAATTTTTAAAATCTAAATCTTTATTAAAAATTTTTTTATAAAAGGATATACCTATAAAAATAGGTAACATACCGAAACTAATCAAATCAGCTAAAGAATCTATTTGGACACCATATTTTTTTTCTTTAAGAGAACGACTTTTTTTGCAACGACTAATAACACCATCTAAAACATCTAAAATGCCAGATAATAACAATAAAAGACAAGCACCAATAATTTTGTTTTGAGTAGCGAATACCACTCCCAAAAATCCACTTAACAAATTTAAATAAGTCAAATAAACAGTATAATTATACATTCCTAAAAACATAATTCGCTATTACAACCTTCATCTATTATAAATCGAGAAAAACACTTAATCATGTTTTAATTAATATAATCTTCCTAAAATGATATAAAAAATGAAAAATTAGGAACATAACTTACTCAATAATTATATTCGTTAATATCTTCATTTTTATCTTCTGTATTAGAAGAATCACTTTCATCTCTTAGAGAAGCTTCATCATCGTCTAAAACTGTATCATCTATATCTTCTAAAATTTCACGATCAGCTGTTTCATCTGTAGGGATAAAATCCGAATCATTTTCTAATCGAAAATCATCATCCAAATTATTAGAATATTTTAAATCTAATAATTCAGGATCAATATCAGATTTCTCTTCATCTACATAATATTCTTTATCCCATAAATCTAAATTATCAGTTTTAATCCCCCATAAATCTTCACCATGAAATACAAATAATCCGCTAACAACAATATCCGAATACAATTGCAAAAAACGTTCCTGTTGTAAATCTTTTATTTTTTTTACTTGAAAAACCTGTTCTATTAATTGATGAATAGGCATAGGTTTTTGATTTTTTTGCAAAATATCTAAAGCCAATTCTAACATAGAATATTCTAAATAATTTTGATTATTACTTGTTTCGTTTATCATAATATTTCCAATAACCTTCTTTTTTGTATTTTTTTAACAATTATTCAAACTATTAAACTTATAAATATTCATAAAAAAAACATCCATAATAACCAATAACGTTTATAAGCAATATTAAAATCAAATTAACTCCAAAAACTTCTAATTGACAATTCTTAAACTTCTAAATATTCCGAAGCTCTTGTAATAACATCGCGAGAAGCTTTATCAACCTGCTGTAAAACATTATTAAAAGATAATAAAATACTTTCTTGTAATAGATCTAAATTTTGAAGAATTTGAGAATTTTGAATACGTACATCAATAACTTGTTTAGTTCCTTGCATCACAATCATTACATCACCAACACAAGCGGTAAACTCTCTAGATTCTAATTTTTTTTGCTCATATTTAATTGATTCTTGAATTCTTTTTAATTTTTCGAACATATTACATTCCGTTCCTTATTCTAAATTATGATTTTAATCCGTCAATCACTATATTATAACTACAATAGGAATAAAATATTAAAAAAATTGTCTTATTTATCATTTTGATCTAACCTTATCAATGTCAAAATATTCAATAGCTAACTTAAAAAAATGAGTTTTTTCGGCAAAATTATTAGAATCATCAGAGACTAATAATTGAACATTATTCGATGAATTAACGTTCGAATTTATTAAAAAATTATGTTGAGACGTAAATGTAGCATGTTTTAAATAAAAATTCACATCCAATTTAGACAATTCAGAATCACATATATAACGTTTTTTTTGATATTTTTCAAAAAGAGGAAATAATTTTTGTTCCCAATCTTGATGCAAAATTACAAAATACTCTTTTATTAATTTTTTTTTGTTATTTAAAATAGTTTTTATTTTATTTTTAATATGCGGTTTAAGTAATTGTTTATATTCTTCGGTATTATCGCAAGCAATCAACCATTCTTTATTTAAATTAATTAAACACAATTTACTTTTATATAAACACATAGCAGCCATTTCCAAGTTTTTATCGGAAATTTCCGTTAATTTATGCCAATTTTTCAATAATTTTTGAGTCATAGATATATCAGGAGTTATTAAAATTTGTTTGATACCATATAAAAAACTATCTAATTTTTCGGAATTTAAATCACTATCATTTGCGCATTCAAACTCAAAAACACTAGAATTTACCGATAAACTAATATTATTTAAAGAAGTAGTGGTTAAGGGCTTTGGAAATGATAATGACTCTCTTTTAGGCATAACATTTTCTAGATTAACCCCGCTATTATCATAAGTGATATTTTGATTATTTAAAATACCTTTTTTTTTATATGAGATTAAAAACTCTTTTAAGCGAATGCAATTGATAATAAAATATTTTTTTTTATGAAAATTATGTTTAAGATTATTTTTCCAAGTAAATAAAAAAATAAAAAATTGATCTTTAGAATTAATATCTAAATTTTTAAATATTTTTTTAAAATTATTTTCATCATCATCTTTCCATTCTTGAATAAATAAAGTTAGAAAAAAATCTATTAAGTCTTCCATAAAAAATAAAATATCTACATGAGGATGCAAAAGATTTTCTAAAAAATCAATCATCGTAACAAAATCACCATATAATAAATAATTAATTAATTCCTTCATTTTATATTTCGGAACTAATCCTAAAATTTTTGAAACTTCGTCCGAACTGATATGACTATTATGATAATAAGTGCTAACTTGTTCCAATCTATTTAAGGCATCCCGCATACTACCTTTAGAAAAAAGAGCAATTTGATACAAAGCATTTTCGTGAATATCAATATTTTCTTTAATAGATATAAATTTCAATTGTTTTACGATATCTTCTGTTGTAATCGGTTTTAATCCGAAATGTTGAGTACGCGAAATAATAGTTTTAGGAATTTTATCAAATTCACTTGTAATTAAAATAAAAATAATTTTAGCAGGCGGTTCTTCTAATAATTTTAACAAAGCATTAAAAGCATTATAAGATAAAACATGAACTTCATCGATAATATAAATTTTATATTTGCCAAAAATAGGTTTATATTTTGAAGTATCTTGTAATTCTCTAATTTCATCTACACCATTATAAGAAGCACCGTCTATCTCAATTAAATCTAAATTGTTTCTTTGATTTATACTTATACAAGATTTACATAAATTACAACAATCGAAACTAGAATCATTAGAACAATTAATAGCTTTAGCTAAATTTTTTGCTAGGGTTGTTTTGCCCACTCCCTTATCACCGCTAAACAAATAACAATGATTTATCTTACAATATTGAATAGCATTTTTTAAAGTTTTAACAATAATATCTTGGCCAATAATATTTTGAAAATTTTGAGGCCTATATTTACGATATAAAGACAAATAATTCATAACTCGACAACACCTTTTTGATTTTATTCTGTTAATTTTGCTTTAATTTAAATAATTATAAATTATTATCAGAGAATTAATTGAATTAATTTCTATTTTTTAATTATTAAAAAATTAGAAAAAGAGATATCATTAACTATAATTCTATGATACAAAGGTTTAATAGAATAAAAATTCATTAATTTGGAAGAATATAATAAAATTAACATTAATCGAGATAAATCTTGAGGTTTTTCTAAATTAATATCGGAAGCTAAATAATAATTTTGATTAAATTGTAAATTTTTAACAAATTTAAGAATATTATTTTTAGTATAAAAAAAATCTTTCTTTAATAAACAATTTTTTTTATTTTTTAATAAATTTTTTGATTTTTCCGATATTAAAGTTAATTTACTAATAACAAAATTTTGCTTATGACGGCGAGGTTTATAAAAGGAAAATTGATCTAAATTACGAATATAACTCAAATTAAATAAATAATTATATTCAAAAACATGATCATGAATCAATCTAATACCACGAAGCAATAAGTTTAACAAATTATCGTTTTTATTATCAAACAATAAAATTCGCTGACAAATAATTTGTAAATATTGTTCGTTTTTAATATCAATAATTTCTATTAATCTATCGGCAATTTTTAAATTCAATTTCATTTGCTGAATTTGTTCTTTGATTATTTCAACATTTTCTTCTAAAGTTTTTTGATTAATAAGGCATAATTGTTCACTTAAAGATTTTACGTAAATATGATAATCTTCCAATTGATTTAAAAATAAATTAATATATCTACGATATTTAAAAAAATTATCCGATGTTTTTAACCAATAATAAGAAGAATCAAAAAAATTTTTTTTATAATTTCTTAACAATTGGGATAATAAAAGTTGTGTGTTTATGTAGTTTTTAGAATTTAACAAATTATAATAAAAACGATAAATATTAGACTTTAAAATTTTTAATTTCCACAAAATATTTTGTGTTTTAATTAAAGCTTCATAAAAATTAGCATAATTTTTTTCTATTAATAAAGATTTTAACAAAGCATAAATACTATAAATATTACCAATGGATTCAGGTTTTACTTGGTTTACAGTTTTTTTAAAAAAATGAATCATTTCTAAACTATAATCAAAAAAACTTAAACAATCATTATTGTAACCAATTCGTTCTTCGCCAATCCATCCATATTTTTTTAATAAATAAATAATTTTGGAAGCTTTTTGTTTAGCATCAACTGAAACTTGTAAATCAATTTCATCATCCAAAAAGAAATTATTTTTATTAAAATAGTTTTCTAATACAGAAATGGCTAAATTTTTATTAATATATCCATCAAATTCGTCATTTGCTAAATCTGCTAATAATAAAAGACAATCTAAATAAATTTCTTTATTAGAAGAAGATAATAAATTAAAAAAATTTAATGGTAAAATATCGAATAAATTACACGACATATTTTAAAATCCAAAAAACCTTTCTAATTTATTTATTTTATTATCGAAAATATTAATTTATGAAACTTATTGTCAAATTTGTTAAAATACATTGTCTAAAATTATATAAAATATAAACAAATGTTAAATAATTTAACTTAAATAAAGGATTAAAAAACAAAATGAAAATTAAAACTATTAGATCTTTTGATCCCGATCACCAAATACCGATTAAAATTTGGCAAACAATTTTTCAAGAAATTCGATATACCCCTTCCTCTTTTGATTTACAACCATGGCGTTTTTTTATAATTACTAAATCTACAGATAAAGAAAAACTAAAAAAATGTATGATAGGAAATATTCCACAAACCACAAATAGTTCTGCTATCATCATATTATGCGGAAACATTAACAAAGTCCAAGATGCTTCATATATTTATAACAATAAACTAAAACATAAAAATATCTCATTAATCCAAAAAGAAATTATTTTAAAACAAATACAAAAACATTACCATAACATGAATCCACAAACATTAAAAAATGAAATTTTTTTTGAGTGTGGTTTAATTGCCTGCAATCTTGTTATTACTTTACAACATTTTAATTATAATACTTGTTTTATGGGAGGTTGTTATTTTGATAAATTAAATGAATTATTCAATATAGAAAAAAAATACATACCTATTATTCTAATAGCTGTAGGTCAAAGTAATAAGAAAGATAAAATTGAATCTACAATAAATAAAAATATCGAAAACTCAATACCATTCAAACTAACTATAAATGATTTTGTTAATTTTTTATAAATTTCATTTCATTTGTTAAAATAAAATTTTTTTAAAAATATATAAATCACAAATACCCCCACAAGTTTATAAAATTTATAAAAAATCCCAAAATTATTAAAAATATTTAGATTATTTAAAAATTACTTACAAAAATAAATTCAAATAATTATTATATATTTTTTTAAAGAAAAAATCTTAAAAAAATCAACAATATAATCTGATTTTTTTAAAATAAAAATATCTCTTATTTATATTTTATTAAATAAATATCAATCCATTAATAAATAAATTATAAAATTTTTTTAATTCATAAAAAATAAAACAATAGAAATTAAAAATTTAATTTTTTATAAATATTAAATTTTTAAATTTAATTTAAAAAATTTATAAAAAAAATTAATACAAATGGTGGAGATGAGGGGATTCGAACCCCTGTACAAAATTAATCAGTTTTATTTGTTGTACATAATTATTTTGTTTTATGGGATCAAAAACAAACAAAAAATATTTAATAAATGTAAAAATAAAAAATAATTAATTCAATAATATAATATTTTAATTTTTTAAATATCTAATTAATAAATAACCTAGATATTTTCAAAATTAATTAATAAAGCAAAATCAAAAATTATATAAATTTAATTTGCTTACGCTGCCATTGCGCGTCCAAAAACAGAATTTGATTCTGGATTAGAAACCCAAGTGTTTTCATTTTTATATTCATTTTGACTATTTTTATTTTCTTTAGTGCCGTTTATTAAAAACCTCGAACGTTTTTACTTGCGCAACCAAGTTATGACAAATAAAACTTTTTAATTTTGGCGAAACCAATAAACATCCCCATCTATATTTTAATTTAAAAAAAAATATAATCAATAAATAAATATTGATTAATTTTTTTTAATTTTAGGTAATAAAGATGATAAAAATTCACTCTTCAAATTGTGTAAAAAAATAAGAGATGAATGAACAAATTCTAACCAATAGTGCAATAATTTATCATAATTAGTGATAACAGTATCTTGGGTTGAAATTTTATTAATTTCATATATTGGTTTTTGACTTTGAGGATAATCTTCTGTATTATGTACATCATTAATTTTTCTAGTATTATATTCTAATTTTTTTTTATAAAAAGGTTCATTTTCTACAGCTTTTTGATATAAAAGAGTTCCGCATAAAGCTATACAAATATTAAACATAATAAAAAAAATAATATTAAATAATTTGAAAAACATAATATAAAAAACCTCTTCAGAATATTTGCAAATAAAATTACAAGAATAAAATATATTTGATTTTAATTATTTTATTTAATAAGGATAGATTAATTGTGTTTTATTCAGCGATTTGTATTTGCTGTTTTATTTACAATTAGCTCCCGTCCAAAAGGTGCGAGCAAGTTTCCGAGCATCCGGCTTTACCTAATTTACTCTCTTGCGAGAACTAAATTTCTCCTCACGGTTGATTAGCAATAAATTATTCATTCCTTGTTATAGTTCTCTTTTTAAAGAGTAGCTATTTGAAAAACAATATTGAATTTTATCCAATGTTCGCAAAAGTTTAGTTTCTGGTGAAACCGTTGTTAACATAACTTATCAACTCCTTTCTTGATGTCATTGAATAAATATTAAATTACTTTTTTCTTTCGCCCTATGAGAGTAATTAACTCTATTCTCGGTAAGACGATTAACTAAATTATTCCAAATTTAGGTTTTATCCTTACGACTACTCAAAAGATTCTTTATCCTTGACCATCCGGGCTTTTATTTCCGAATTAGTAAACTTAATTACTTGGTTTTAGGATTCTCCAAGTTACGCTACATTTCGACCTTAATTCTTTAGGGGAAGTATCCTCTTTCGGAAGGCTGATTCCAAGTTTTCTTGATTTGATAAACTACTCAGTACTTATGTCATATACTAGTATACTCTGGACTGTCCGTTTCAGCAACTTCCGGAACAGGTTTTATGATTACTTCAATTTTCCTTCTTAGGCCATTGCAGGATTCTCCGTGGAATTATTTGGCGGCGGGTCTTTTTGACTAATTTGCTTTCGTCGTAATCCGCTTTTATGGTCTGCTATAATCTGACATTCTTTCGTTTTTCAGACCGACCATCTCCTTTCCGGGTTTATCAGCCCTGGCTATTGGTTAAATAGCAGGAAATTTAGGCCTCTTTGGCGCCCTCGCTAATCACATAAAGTTTTTCAAAAAAGAAACATTTCATAAAAATTTGAATTATTTGAAACACCTTAAAGTAGCTAATTGCAATAAACTAAAAGGTTTATTGTAATGAGGATTAAAATAAGAATCAATAGAAAATAAACTTTCGACAGTCATCTGTTTTTGAATACACAAGCTCAAAATATTGATTTGTTCCAACAAATTAGATTTAGATAAAATTTGACCACCTAAAATTTTTTTAGTGTCTTTTTCAAATATAATCTTGAAAATAACTCCGTTATAGTCAGGCATAAACTCAGGTTTATCAGCATCTTTAATAACTTCAAAATCATAATTTAATTTCAATCGTGAAGCCACATATTCCGTAATTCCCGTAGAAGCAATATTGAGTTCATATATTTTAATAGCGCTAGTGCCTTGAACTCCAGAAAATGCTATTCTATTATTTTTAATATTTAAACCTACAATAGTTCCTGTTTTAACAGCATTTGTAGCCAAAGGAATGTATTTATAATCCATTAAAGGGTTATATAATACATTAATACAATCACCGCAAGCATAAACATCAGGATGAGAAGTTTGTAAAAATTCGTTTACAATAAAAGCACCATTGAGTGATGTTTTTAAATAATTATGAGCAATACTGGAATTAGGAACGAAACTAATACATAAAATAACCATTTCTGTAGCAAAAATATCTTTATCAGTTTTTACATGAGTAACTAATTCATTTTCAGTAACAAATTGAGACACTTTTTGTCCTAAAGCCAAACGAACATGATTATTTATAAATTGTTGTTGAGCAGGTTCAGTAAATTCAGCATCTAAATATTTAGACATAATTCTATCTTCAGCATCAATTAAAACAACTTTTTTGTTTTGCAAAGAAAAAGCTTCAGCTAACTCAACACCAATATAACCAGCACCTATAATAGTAATATTGTCAACATTACGGGCATATTTAATAATTTCATTCGCATGCTCAAAATTTTTGCATAAAAACAAGTTTTTAGAATTAATTCCTTCTAATTTCGGAATTACTGGCCAAGAACCTGTAGATAAAATCAATTTATCAAAATAATCAAAAAATTCTTCATTAGTTTTTAAATTTTTAACCCAAATTTTTTTCTGATCAAAATCAATCTGTAACACTTCATGTTCTAAACACATATTTATCCCTAATGCAGACAATTCTTGAGCATTAGAATAAAATAAACCTTTTTTATCTTGAACAACTCCACCAATATATAAAGCTATACCACAAGATAAAAACGAAACATTATCGTTTCTTTCGTAAACAGTAATATCAATATTATCATATGGATAAGTTTTTCGAATAGTTTTAACAGCTGCAGTACCCGAATGAGTACAACCGACCACTATAACTTTCATCTTTTCATTCATTAATATCACCTTTTCATCTATTAAAATTATGTTTATAAGTTTCCGTTATTTGAGTTTTTATAAATAATTAATTATAAAAGATATACAATTAAATTATAACATATATAAAAAATTAATTTATAATTTAAAATCAACAAAGTCTTATTCTAAAGGTAATTGTTTAATTAAATTTAAATCATGAAATTTTTTTAAAATTGTTTTATTCAATTTCACTCTTTTTTCAAAATCTTGTTGTGTGAATAATTTTTCGCCACGCGCTTTCACAATATTATTAGCCCCTACTTGACCTAAACCATCAATGGTAATAAAAGGCATAATTAAAGAATTGGATGATAATTCCATCACAAATAGATTAGCTTCGGATTTATTCAAATCAATAGGTAAAAAATTATAACCTCTATCTTTCATTTCTTTAGCAATTTTTAAAGTATGCAATTTTTCTTTTTGAACTAATGTCATCTTTTTTTTATTAATTTTATCAGATTTCTCTAATTTTTTAATAATAGAATCTATTTCATCAGATGACAACATCATATTGTCATAATCAAATTGCGACACTCTAGTAGAAAAATATCCTTTATAAAAAAGTAAAGGGGCATGAACCTTAAACCAAGCTATTCGTAAAGCCATTAAAACATAAGCGGCAGCATGAGGTTTTGGAAAAAGATATTGAATTTTTTGCAAAGACTCGATATACCAATCATCTACGTTATGTTCGCGCATGATTTGAGATAGATTTTGCCATTTTTGTATATCATTATTTTGTTGCCCCTTACGAACTAATTCCATAATTTCAAAAGCCACCAATTTTTCCAAACCTTTAGAAATTAAATAATTTAAAATATCATCACGACAAGTAATCAAATCAAAAATACTTTTATTATTTTTTAAATGATCTTGAGCATTACCTGACCAAACGCCAGTACCATGAGATAAACCTGATACTTTCACTAAAGTAGAAAAATTAAATTTAAAAAAATTAAATTTTTTTCCTTCTGAATTGATTTCTTTCAACATATCACGAACAAAAGGTGTTCCAAATTCAGGAATTGCTCGAGAAGTTTGGTAGTCCGATTTATTAGCAAAAAATTCATAAACTTGTTGATCATCGACAGGAATATCTTGAAATTTTCGAAAGGGAAAAGAAGAAGGATTTTGAAGAACATCATCCATCAAAAACTTAATCAAAGTAGGATCATCATGACCCAAAATATCTAACTTAAATAAATTTTTTTCTAAAGCATGATAATCAAAATGAGTAGTTTTCCATTCGGAAGAAGTATCATTAGCAGGAAATTGGATAGGGGTAACATCATATATGGATAAACCTTTAGGAACAATCACAATGCCGCCAGGATGTTGACCTGTAGAACGTTTTACCCCTTCAATCATTATAGCTCTACGATCTTTTTCGTTATCACTTATTGCAATTTGTCTTTCCTCCATAAAAGATCTAATGTAACCATAAGCATTTTGTTTCGCCACAGTTTGAATAGTTCCAACCCGAAATACACAACTTTCACCTAATAACTCTCTAAAATAATTATGAATTTTATTTTGATAATCTCCAGAAAAATTTAAATCAATATCAGGTTTTCTGTTACCACCGAAACCTAAAAAAGTTTCAAAAGGAATATCTTGACCATCTTTAATAAGAATTTTACCACAAATAGAACAACTTTCTTTAGGTAAATCATAACCTGAAAATACATTTGTAAAATGTTTTTGATATTTTTGTATATCAATAACAAAAGAATATGATTTGAAATAATTTTGATATTCAACATTTTGAAGTTCGGTTAAACCCATTTTCATAATAATATATTTACAAATAGCACAACGATAATGCGGAGGCAAGGGATTGATTTCAGTAATACCCAAAATATTAGCTATAAAAGAAGCCCCTACAGAACCTCGAGAACCTACTGGATAACCATCTTCAGTTGATTTTTTCACTAATAAATAGGATAAATAATAAATTGCGGCAATATTATTATTTTCTAAATTATCTTTAGGAGCAATTACAGATAATTCTTGTTCAATCCTATCTTTAACATTAGGATGTAACAAGTGACCATATAAATTAAAAATTTTTTCATTAATCAAACCTATCATTTCAGCTCTAATACTAGAAATTTTTAAATTTTTCAAAAACATATCATCAGGAATATTAAAAAGTTGATTAGAAAAAAATTGAAATTTTTCAATTTGTTGATTCAATAAATGAGTGTTATTAATTACAATATCTTGTTTCAATTGTTCATCATTAATAAAATCAAAAGCATTTAACATTTCTTGAGTAGTTAAAAAATAATTATCAGGCAAAAATTGTGAAGGATATTTTGAAAGACGGTGTATACCGCCACCAATTAATTTCGCATTAATATAAACTTCACGTAAAACTTTTTCGCAAGAATATAAATAATGAACATCGCCAGTAGCTATAATAATTTTATTTTGTTTCCGAGCTTCTTTAATAATTTTAAAAATAGTATCTTGAATTATACTAAGACCATATGAATTATCATTATCAAATTCTGAAGAACCATTCAAATCATAAATGATATGACGATAAGCCTGAGGAGGTTGGACTTCAATATAATCATAATAAGAAATAGCTTTAGCTAAATCATATTCATCTTTAGATAAAGCGATATTAAACACATTACTATCAAAACAACCACTACCAATTAATAGGCCTTCTCTGTATTTTTCAAAATTAGATTTTAATAAACGAGGGGTTTTCATAAAATCTCTCGTTAAAGCATCACTTATTAAATGAAATAAATTATTATAACCTTTTTTGTTTTTAACTATGATATTAACATGATAAGGTCTCTCAAATTTAATATCTAAAGGACCTTGCAAATCATAAAAATTCAATATTTTTTGAGCTTCTAATTGTTCTAACATTTCTAACAAAACAAGAGCAGTAGCGCGGGCATCAAATAAAGCGTTATGGTATTGACCTTCTGAATCAAGTTTAATTTTAAAAGATTTAACAATTTTTTCTAAATTAAAATATTTTAACAAAGTATTAAAATGCTTTTGAGCTAAAGCTAAAGTATCAATAATAGGTAATAAAGGCCAAGATAAACCAATTTGTTTAGCTACCTCTTGTAAAAATTCTATATCAAAACTAGCATTATGAGCTACCAAAACACAATCAGGACAATCTTTAATAAAATCTAAAAATTTGGGAAAAATTTCTTTAATATGAGGTTTTTTTAACAAAATATCATTAGAAATATTGGTTAATTCCTGAATAAAATGATTAATCTTTATATCTGTCCCAGGATTAATTAATTCATCAAAAAATTCAATAATTTTACCATTTTGAATTTTAACAGCAGCTATAGAAATTATCCTATCCCTAACCTTAGACAAACCAGTGGTTTCAATATCCAAAACCACATAACAATGATTTTTCAAAACAAAATCAGCAAATTTACCAACATTTATCTCTTGATTAGTAATAAAAATCGGTTTTTCTTCGACAAAATTTAATTCTACTCCTACAATAGCTTTAATATTTTTATCAGAAATATATTTAGAAATTTCCGGAAAAGCATACAAACCATCATGATCTGTAAAAGCAATAGCTTCATGTCCCCATTTTTCCGCTAATTCTATATAATTTTTAGCACTAGTAATAGCATCTAAATTGGACATTTTAGTATGTATATGAAATTCAATTCGCTTTTTACCAGGATAATTATCCATTTTTTTAAAAAAAATAGACGAAGAATCTAAAATTTCATAATCTTTTAAATTAAAATAAAATTTATCTTTATTTTTATCTATTCGAATAATAGCTAATATTAATATTCCCTCTCGTAAAAAATTTATTAAATAATCACGTTCTTTTTTAGCTTTGTTTTCATCTTTAGATTTAAAAAATATTGTAACCTTTATAGAATCTTGCAAACTAACAGATTCAACCAAATAAAAACTAATCCAATTTTTATAATTATCATAATTAATAAATTGTAAATAACCTTTAATTAGTATTAAACGTGAAATTTTTTCCGAGCTTTCTTTAAAATTTGATAAAGACAATAAATCTAAATTAAAATTAAAATCAAAATATTGCATAAATAAATTTTTTAATTTCAATAATTTTGATTCTAATTGTTTTTCGTTTATATTTTTCTGTCTTTTAAATAAACATGTTTTGTTATGTATATCCAAAATAATAGGAGTTTTTTGAAAAAAATTTTTTAATTCTGTATCTATATCCAAGTATGCCATAACTTTATCTAACATATATTGATAATGTTTTTTCCAAATATAATCATCCTTTAACAGATTCCAATTTAGAATACGAAAATGCACATTAATTATAGGTTGTAATTGTGCAAAATTTTCTAAATCTTCATTTAATTGTTTTAAAAAAAAATTTTGAAATTCTTTTTCAAAAAATTCAAAATGTGTAGTTTCTTCAGGATATTCTTCTATTTGGAAAAAACAATCCCAACTATTAATTTGTTTATCATCAACCACAACTTCTATTAATGGAAAATTTGGAATATTTTTATTTTTAATAAATTTTATAAATTTTGAATAAAGCTTCATTATCAATCTCAACTTATTTTAATTATTTATTTTTAGTTTATTATCGGAAAATTTCATATATAAAGAAAAAAAACATGAAAAATTTCATGTCACTTTAAAAAAATAATTTTTTTGGATGGTATGGTACTGATGATCGGACTCGAACCGATATAAGTTATTCACTTGTTTGATTTTGAGTCAAATGCGTCTACCAATTCCGCCACATCAGCATTAATAATAAATCAATTATAATAAATTATTAATTAATACTCACTAACCATAATAAAATTATATCATAACGTCTCTTGAAAAACTATCCGTAAAAATTTTTTTCTATTTTAAAAAATTTCATAAAAAATCTTATTATTCTTAAATAAAATATAATTCTAATAAATTTCTTAAAATAAAAAATAATTCCGTAAAACATTATTCTTCTTTCATAATTAATTTTAAAAATCAATATAATTAAACAATATAATAATATTGATTTTCAATTAAATAATAATGTTTATTTATATCATCATGACTATTTTCTAAAAAATAATTATTTTTAAAATTTTAGCATTTTTATAATTTTGATTATTAACAAAATAATATTCTTTATCAGATCCTAAATAAAAAGTATCTTCTTGTTTCAATAAATAATGTAATTTATCTAAAATTAAAAAAATCTCTCCCTCCAAAACAAAAAAAAACTCATGATAAACAGATTTAAATTGTATTTCGGTTTGACCTTGGGGTTTAAGCTCAATAATAAGCGGTTCTATTTTGAATTTATCTAAATTTTTAAAAATATGATAAATTTTATTTTTCAAATGGGGATTATATTGAATATTAAAATCTGTTTTTTTATTGATTGCCATCATAGATTCTTCATTTTGAAAAAAATCTACTATTGAAACTTTAAAAATTTTTAAAATTAAAAACAAAGTATTTAGAGAAGGTAAGATTAAATTATTTTCGATCTGCGAAATATAGCCTGTGGTCATATTAATTTTTTGCGCTAATTCTCTTTGAGTTAATTTTTGTTGCAATCTTAAAGTTCGAATTTTATCACCTATGTACATATTATTTTAATTTCCTTGCATGTTGTAATCAAATAATATAAATTTTAAATACCAAATATTTGAATTAATTTCTTATATAATTGCATAAATTTAATCACCATTTTTTTTTTCAAAATAATTAAATTTTTCTTATAATCTTTTTGTAAAATTCGTTTATTTTGATAAAATTTATACCACCAAAAAAATGTCAAAATAATTAAACGCGTTTTTTTAAAAAACAATATCTTTTTAATTTTAAATTGTTGATAAACTTTAATTTTATTAATCCGATCCAATAATCGATTATTGTTTGCGATAATTTCTTTCTGTTTTTTCCAATGTTGAAATAAAATTTTATCTATTTCATCGTTTTGTTGCGCCCTAAAAAGATTATTACGATGATTTTGATCTTTTAAATATTTTTGATAAAGATATAATTGATTTTTATATTCGGAATTAATTTTTTTATTTTTATTATCATATATTAGTTTAATTTTGTGCTTTTGAGTTATAAAATCTTGATCTATTTCGGTTAAAGAATCTTTTAAATTATCTTGAATTAAATCTATTTGGCGTTTCATTTCTTTTAATTTTAATTTATTTTGTTTTTCATACAAACTAATCTCATGACGAATTTGTTTTTCTTGTTTTTGATATTTAATTATAATCTCATTTAAACTATCATCATGCATTATTCTAGTAATATCGAAAAAAACCTGAGAAATACAATCAATAATATATTCGCTTTCTTTTAATAAAAAATGTTTTTCTTCTGATTGATTTTTTTGTATATGAAAAATTTCTTCCTTAATATCGTTATATTCTTGCATAAAAAAAATTCTAGGTGATTCTAAATGCTCATAATAATATAACCATTTCTTTTTCATTTTATTGAGATAAAACGAAGATAAAATACGATGCCAAAATTTAGAATTCGAAAAACTTCTAAGTTTAGCAGTCAATTGAAACATTTGGTATTGTAATAAATTATTAGTTTGCACAAAACAATTTTGTTGTTTTTTCAATTTATTAGTCATTTGTTCTTTTGATTGCTGATGTTTATTTTGTTGATATTCTAAATATTTCATTTTTTTTTTAAAAAAATTTCCTATATTTTCATAAATTTTCATTTTTTGTTCAAAAAAAACTAAAAATTTTGTATTTTTATCCAAATTTTTCAATTTCATTCGATGCATTAAAATACTAATAAAAGAAATATTTTGATTATAAAAATTTAAAATCACTTTATTCAAATTAATTTGTTGTTTTATCTTATTCAGTCTTAAATCGATCATATTTATTTTCAATAAATAAAGATATTTAAAATGTTCTTCTATAACTTTTTCTACAAAAATTTTATTTAATTTATAAATTAAATGTAAATGAATCATAGAAAAACTCTTATTAATTGTTTTCAAATACAAATGCCAAAACAAATCCAATTGTTCTTTAATTTGTTGCAAAATTTTCAAATGTGTTTGATTTTGTTTATTTAAATAATTATTGAATAATATAGCATTTATTAAATTTTTTTGTTTAATAAAATTATTTTTAGCCACAATATCTCTGATTTTAATTTTTGGTATTTCCACTTTATAAAAATAATTTTGTTTTTTTTGTTTATAAATAATATTTTTTAAATTTATTTCATATTCCTGATAATAATGTAGATTAGAGACTTTTTCTTGTAATTTTTGTATTTCTTGAAGATTTTGCAAAATTTCGCAATCATATTTTGTTTTTAAAGGAATTTTTGTCATTTGCAATTGCATTTTAAGCAAAAATTTACGTTCTTGAATTTGATTCTGCAATAATAATATGTCTTTTTGATATTGTATATCATTTAATTTTTCGATTAAAATGAAATTTTTTTGTAAATGTTCATAAGATATTTTTTGTTTATATTGTTCATCTATAGCTTCTTCCTTAATGATGCCATATTTTTTTTTTATTTTTAATAAAGTTAAGTCCACTTCTAAATTATCAATTTTTTGTAAATAATTATTATAAATTAATTTGTATTCTTGCTTTTGGATTAAATCAAAATTATTAATTTGAAAATTTTTTATTTTTTGGAAAATTTGTTTATTATATTCGACAATATTTAAATTTCGATTATAAATAAATTTAAATTTCATATATTGAAAACGCCACCCATATAAACGCATAAAATACATTCGTTGATAAACAAAAAAATCTCGCATTAAATTTGTCATTACAGGAAAACTATTTATAAACATTGGTTGAATAAAAAAAAATCCCCTTATACCTTGATTCCAAATATTATGTTTTTTTTTAAAAATTATTTCTTGTTTTTCTATAAATTCCAATTTCAATTGATCAAAAATTTTATTATGCATTTCTATTTTGCGTTGTAACAAATTAAAAGAATCTTTGATTTCTTTGGAAAAATCTATCTCTTGTTGTCTTTGTTGTTCTTGTATTTGTTGAATTTGTTTTTGGTAAAAATTTTTCATATTTTCTAAAGAATGATTAAAAATATCTTTTAATTGTTTAATTTTTTGATTTAAAATGATAATTTTTTGATGAAAAAAATCATAAATATCTGAAATATTTTTTTGATATTTTTGATTAACTTGAGAATATTGTTCTGTAAAAAAATCATTTTGTTGCATTTGTTCTTTGTTTACTTCGTTTTCCAACAAATTTAATTTTTCCAAAGCAAGATGGCATTTACAATTCAATTTATCTTTTTGAATATTATATTCTGTAATTATTCGATCTTTTTGTAAAACACTTTGTTGTTTTCTTTTTATAAACTCTTGATTTAAAGAAATTTCTTTATTAATTGTAATTAACCTTGATTTTTCTAAATTTTTACTGAGTTGTTGCTTTAAATTATCTATATTATAATGGGAATCTGCATTTAATTGTGGAATATTAGACGCAAATTGAGGAGTTAAATTTGTATGAGGATTAGCACTATAAATAGGCAAAAAAATCAAAAAATCTTTCATATAGTTATCATTGAATAAATTTATTTGTTGAATTTCTTGACACAAATTAATTAGTTTTTGAATTAACAAATCTATTATAGGATCATAATTTTTTACATTATCTAAACAATTAATATCATCATTTTTAAATTTTTTTTGACGCATTATATTACAAAAATCCCCTTAAAGCAATATTATCACTTGAACTTATTATATATTATTACATATTAGACAAAAAAATAATAAATGCTATTTATAAAAAACTTAAAAATAATAATTAATTAACATATGTATTACAAAGATAGATAGTCTTACCAAGAAAAGAGTTAATCATTCTTATAGAACGAAAGAAGAAAGTAATTTACTTATTTATTCAATGGTATCGAGAAAGAAGTTGATAAATGATGTCAACAACGGTTTCACTAGAAACTAAACTTTCACGAAAATTGAATAAATTCGATATTATTCATCAAACGGTTACTCTTTAAAAAGAGAATTACAGCAGGAAATGAATAACTTTCAGAATATGTTAACGACATTTAATAAAATTGCCGTTAACAAAGGGGCGGGTACACCAGATGTGGACAATGAAACCATTGATGAGGTTAATTTAGAAAAACTAGAAAGATACCCTCAGGAATAAGTCAATAATGGTTAAAAACCCAAACCAGTTAAAAGAATTCTCATTCCTAGCGATAATAAAAGAACCAAACCCCCTGGAGCTACCCACCATCAAAGATCGGTTAATGCAAAAATGCCTAGAACAACTCTTAGCTCTTTATTTTGAAAATATCTTTTCAGCATGGAACTTGGGATTTAGAACCAAAAAATCTTGTCATGATGCTATCAAACGCGTCAAACCAAGATTTCAAGGAATTGATTACATTATCAAAATCGACTTAAAAGGCTACTTTGATACGATCAATCATGAGATTCTCATGAGAACCTTAAACCAGTTCATCAAAAAGAACAAAACTCTCTCAACCATTTGCAAATGACTGAAAGCCGGTGTCATGGAAGACGGGATCAAATATAAATCTTTATCTGGTTCTCCCCAAGGAGGGATTATTTCCCCCTTGTTGGCAAATGTATACTTACATTACATCGACCTGAAAATGGAGGAACTGATTAAAGAAGGAAAGCCAACTTGGAAGAAAAAACCCAGAATATAAGAAAGCATGGTTTAAACCAGCACCATCAACTGGGGATTGATAGTTCTATCAACCTAAACCCAAAGACAAGAATTGATTACATCCGCTACGCTGATGATTTTATCATTGGTGTTAAAGGCGAGTATGACCAAGTTGAAAGGATTAAGAATCAAGTCACTCAATGGCTAGAGCAAGATTTAAAACTTACGATCAGTAAGGACAAATCAAAAATTGTCAAGGCCAGCAAAGGAACAAAATTTTTATCCTATATGATAAAGGTAAAAACCCACTAATAAAACCCGTAAAGAAAAAACCACACAGAATTCTTTAAACGGCAGCATCCAAATCCAAGCTCCTAAAACGAAAGTCGAAGAATACGGATATGAATACAATTAGTTAAAAGGGGGGGGTAAAACACGACAAAACATTAGCGGGTAGAGACGAATTAGAAATAATCCGAACCTATAAGGCAATTGTTAGAAGAATTTATCCAATACTTTTGTTTAGCTAACAATCTCGGTGTTTTAACCCATCTAAATTATCTAGCTGAATATAGCTGTTTGAAAACATTGGCAAGAAAATGGAAAACATCGATTGCCAGAGTTCGAAAGATAATTTAATACAGAATCAACTTGGAGTATTCCTTATCTTAATAAAGGAAAAACCCAATATGAACCATGGGTCGTCTACTCTTGAGATAAAAGAATTGCGACAGAACAACCCAACTCCAAATTCATCACATGAGGACAATTCGCAAGGCGAATCGCCAAAGGATCATGAATAAAAAAATAAAAAGTATTGTGTAAAGATTGTCATCGTAAAATAACCAATCAACAAAGAAATATTAAAGCTTTATGTTATCTAAAGTAACTAAGTTACCTCGAGGAATACAGTTGTTTAATGACAATGGCGACAAAATGGAAAACCTCCATCGCCAGAGTCCGAAAGAAACTTAACCATTAATTGGGATGGGAAATCATATATGAATTACCAATCCGAAAGATGAAAATGGAATCATGGGAGAAGTTCTCCTGGGAGAAAATTAAAAAAATGAGAAACTACAAAGGCGAAATAACCGAAATAATTATCAATCACAATCTCTTCAAAGGACGAAACAGATTAACTGATAGATTGATAGCGAAAAAATGCGAAGTCTGATAATCAGAAAATCAACCTCTGGAAATTCATTATATCGGAACCGTTAGAGATTCTCACTGGAAAAACATTATGAATAAAAAAACCATGGTCCCTTATAAGATTGGTCATCGGAAGCGGACCAGCCAACAAATATATGATATCAAAAATATTAAGGTCTATTTAGCGCCCTTAGATATTATTATAATAAAAAAAAGTAAAAATTTAAATAAATTTAAAAATTTTAATTTCAATTAAAATCTAAATTTATTATAAATTAATTACTTCTAATATTGAAAAATAATACAAAATATTTTTAATAATAAATTTTTTTAGCGATAACATGATCTAATTCGCCATTAGCTTTATAAATATATTTTTTATTCCATACATTATTTTGTTCATCAATAAATTGTTCATCAATAAGAGCCAAATCTTCTTTATTTTGTAATTTTTGATAATGCTTATAAGAACGATTACTTTTATCTTTTTTATCTTCGCAACGTCTGTCTACAATAACTTTATTTTTATAAACTTCTGAACACCACATATGTTGATTTAAATCATATTTACTAATCTTAAATATTTCATCATTACGATCTTGATAAACTATTTTAGTTTTTTTATTGGCTAATAAATCGGTTTCTTCTGTAACAGTTTTATCAAGAATACCACCAACAAAAAATTGCTTAACTATCTTTTTTTTATTATCTTTTACGTTAAAATAGTGAAAAATAGATTCAATTATACCATTTTTCAAAGAATAACGAATTTTTTTTCTCAAAACAGGCATCTCTGAACCATCAATGATATGATAAATTTCTGTAAAAAGACGTTTACCTGAATCATTATAAATATCTTTATTCATACGACTAACTTTTTGTGCTTTATTATAAATATAATCTATAGTATATAAAATACTATTAAAATCATTATATTTAGTAACTTTACTCAAATAATCATTAGATTTATCAAAACTATAATTAACATTGTATATTTCTATTTGACTAATTTTTTGCAAATCATTATAAATTTCTTTAATTTTATTAATAACTTTTGATTTATCATAAATATATTTAATTGTATACAATTTAAAGCCATTGTCTTTGTTATACTTAGTAATTTGTGTTATAAAATTTTTCTCATTATATTCTTCAAACACAATAGGAAACTTATCATTTTCGTTTTCATATAATTTTATTCCTACTAATTTACCATTTTTAAAAATTTTTTTTCTTATATCAGTTGTAACACTTTTAAAAAATTCTTGATCAATTGAAAAAAAATTTTTCTCAGGAATCACCATTTTCGAATCATCATTATATTTGTTAAAAATGTTATTTTTAGAAGATAATATAACTTCTTTAGGATTTGTTTGTGTTTGATAATTAGAAAAAATTGAAAAAAACATTCCACTTATCAAAAATAAATTAATAATACATACAATCAATTTATAATTAAAAATTTTTTCGATATTCATAAAATATTTTATAACTTCCTTAATTAATGAATTTATTATAAAAAGAAAAAAGAAATTAATCGAGATAAACTTTTTAAAAATTTCATCTCGATTAATTTTACCAAATAAATAATAATAAATTTTTATAATAATCAAAAAAACATTAAAACAAAATTAAACAAAAATAAATCATTATTATATAAATTTGATATTTATTGATATACAACCTTTTGACATTCTAAAAACTCTTTAATTATAATTGAAAACAAAATTCTAATTGTTGCCAAGTAAATCCAAATTCAAACAATTGCGAAATACTAATAATATCATGGTATATATGGTGTTTTAAAAATTTTTTAATATTATCATCTGATAAATAAGCTTGAATAATTCTATTTCTTTGTTGTTTAGTCAAAAAGTGATCAGGTTCTTGTATAAAAAATCTAAATACATCATGATAATTTAAATTTTTTGAATCTATCAAATCAACTGGTTTACCTTTTAAAACATTTTTAATATATTTATAAAAAACTCTATTTTTAAATCCAAAACAAAAAGCTAATTTTTCCCAAGTAAATCCGAATTTAAGTAATTTGGAAAAACGTTTAGAATCTTCTTCAATATAAACTTTTAAAGCTCCTCGAACATCTAAATCATCTAAATAAGATTTAATAATTAAATTTCTTTGTTCTTGAGTGAAAAATTTATCAGGTTCTTCATCAAAAAATATAAATAAATCATGACTATATACTACTGATAATTGTTTCCATACAATCTTTTTACCTTCTAAAACTTCTCTAATATATTGAGGAAAGTCTGAACCGAGAAAATCAAAATAAAAAGCTAATTGTTCCCAAGTAAATCCGAATTTAAATAATTCTTGGAAATTAATGTAATTTTGACGAATATATTCTTTTAATAATCTTCGAATATTATAATCATCTAAATAAGATTTAATAATTAAATTTCTTTGTTCTTGAGTGAAAAATTTATCAGGTTCTTCTTTGAAAAACGAAAATAAATCTTCAGGATGTAAATTTGGAATAGTTCCCCAGTCAATTACTTCAAAATTTAAAACTTTTTGAATAAATTCAAAAAAATTCGGATTATAAAAATGTCTTTGGCCAAAAGAAACAATATTAGTTCTCGGTTCGGTATTTTCTGGCGAACCTAAATTTATTGTATGACTAGTGGTTTGAAAACTTTGTGTAGTTGATTCGGAATCTTCTTGTTGATTGTTTTTATTATTAATTGTTGATTCGGTATTTTCTGGCGAACCTGAATTTATTGTATGACTAGTGGTTTGAAAACTTTGTGTAGTTGATTCGGAATCTTCTTGTTGATTGTTTTTATTGTCTAACGCCGAAGGGTCGTCTTGTGGAAAATCATGATAAGATTTAGACGTGAAACGTGTTATTGATCCATCTTTTATAAATTTCTTATTTTCTTCATTATTCGGACTTTTTTCAAAAATTTTAGAATTATTGAGAAGGCTATTATAAGCTTTATTTTCGTCATAATTAACAATAATAAAACCTATTAAAAAGACACTGATAATAATAAAAGAAGAAATTAAAATATAAGAAATATTTTCCCATAACTTATTCATGAAATTCTATATTAATTCCTTTTTTTCTATTTTCGAATCAAAAATAACAAATAATTTAATTCAATAACTTAATAAATATCTATATCATTTTTAATTAAATTTTTTTGAAATAAATCAACATTAATTAAATTATTTTTAAACGAATATATACATAAAATAATTAATAATAATCACTAAATTTCATAAATATTAAATTACTGTAAAAAATAAATCTTAAAGAACAAAAATACAAATAAATTTTCATTTTAATTAAAAATTTATTCAATAATAAACATTAACTAGATATAACCAGAGCGAACTACCAAAATTATTCCAAAATCCCATTTAAAAATATTTAAATTAATTCGATTGATAATTAATTGATTAAAAATACTATCAATATAAAAATTAAAAAGAATATTAAAATTTTGTTGATAGAATTTTATCATTATTATTTTCTCTAATAGCGCTTTCTCTATATCTATTTAATCTATTGGAATTAAAATTATTATCAAATAACGCCATTTATATATAAATAAAAGATAACAATCGCAAGAATTAAATTTAACAATAAATAAGAAAAAACTATCAATTAAAATTAAATCAAGATAATAAAAAATTATAAATTAACAATCGTGAGTAAATAAAATAAAATTATATCAATTTACTAAATAATAAATTTACTCTAGTACCTATTTGATTAGGCAAATTAACCATTTGTTTATCTTTTAATCGGAATTTATCAAAAATTTTATCACTTATAAACTCTCTATCATAATTAGGACCTTTCATTGCAATAAAACTACCTTGATTATTTAACAAAGGATAAACCAATTTTAAAATAATATTTAATCGTCCTAAAGCTCTAGCTATAAGATAATCATATCGAAGATGATGTTTTTCTATCTTATGGTTATAAATATAAACATTTTGTAAAGATATTTTTTTAACCAAACTTTTTAAAAAAATAGTTTTTTTATAAGAAGATTCAATTAAAATTAAATTTAAATGAGGGAATGCAATTTTTAAAGGAATTCCCGGAAAACCTGCTCCTGTACCCATATCACACAAAGAATTGATTTGATTAAAATCAACCAAAGAAGACACTAATAAAGAATCATAAAAATGTTTAATGTATATTAATTCAGGTTCTAATATCGAAGTTAAATTTATTTGATTATTAGAATTGGATAAACACATAGCATATGTATGAAATTTCATCATTTGGAATTGATTTAATTTGAATTTTTTTTGTAAACATGATTTATACATGAGAATTACTATACTTTTGCAAATAAATTAATAAAATATTAATATCAACAGGATTAACTCCAGAAATACGAGAAGCTTGAGCTATATTAAAAGGTTTTATTTTAGTTAATTTTTCTTTAGCTTCTTGAGATAAATTGTTAATCATTTGATAATCAATATTATTAGGTATTATTTTTTCTTCCAAATAAGAATTTTTTTTAACTTCTTTTTCAGATTTTAAAATATAATCTTCATATTTAATTTGAATTCCTACTTGTTCTATAACATCAGCAGAATATTGATTTGAAAAAAAATTATATAAAATATCTTCTTGTAAATCAGATCTTTTTAATAACTGATATAAACTCATACGACGAGAACCAAAATGAATATTTAATTTACGAAAATCCTCTATATCTAAATAAAAATTACTTAATTTTTCTTTTAAAGAATCAATTTTCACTTGTTTGCTTTTTAACCAATCGAAAGTTTTATGATCGACTAAACCAAATTTAAAACCATAAGGCATTAATCTTAAATCCGCATTATCATGCCGCAATAATAAACGAAATTCAGCTCTAGAAGTTAATAAACGATACGGTTCATAAGTCCCTTTATTAATTAAATCATCAATTAAAACACCAATATAAGCTTCATTACGTTTTAAGATAAAAGGAGGTTTATTTTGAAGTTTTAAAGCTGCATTGATTCCCGCAATTAGTCCTTGACAGGCAGCTTCTTCATAACCACTAGTACCATTAATTTGACCAGCTAAAAATAAATTTTTAATTTTTTTACTTTCTAAAGTATGAAACAGTTGATTAGGATTAAAAGCATCATATTCGATGGCATAAGCGTATTTAACAATTTTAGCTTTTGAAAAAGCTGGAATAGTTTTTAAAATTTCTTCTTGTACTTCGCAAGGCATACTCATAGATAGTCCTTGCAAATACATCTCGTCAGAAAACAAACTTTCAGGTTCAATAAATAATTGATGTCTATTTTTATCACAAAATCTTACTATTTTATCTTCTATAGAAGGACAATAACGTGGACCAGAACTATAAATATAACCGCTATACATTGCCGATTTATGTAAATTTTTACGAATTAATTGATGAGTATCATTATTAGTATGAGTCAAAAAACATAATTTCTGCACACCTAAATCATTAATAATCGGAGGAGAACTAAAGGTTCGAAAAATGTTATCACCTGCTTGTTCAACAGTTTTACTATAATCAATAGTATCTTTATGAACTCTAGGCGGAGTTCCTGTTTTTAAACGAATAACTTCCATTCCAAATTTTTTTAATTGTTCACTGATACCATAAGTGGTAGGAGCTTTATTAGGACCTGAATTTATAATTTTAGAACCTATTAAAACTTTACTTGTTAAATAAGTTCCTGTAGTCAATATAATGATATCACTATAAATAATCTTGCCGCTAATTAATTTAACTCCTTTAACACATGAATCGTTTTCTTGAATAATTAAATTTTCGACCAAATCCTCTATTAAAGTTAAATTAGAAGTTTTTTTAAGTGTTTTTAAAATAAACTGAGGATATTTAATTTTATCTATTTGAGCTCTTAAACTTCTAACAGCTGGCCCTTTAGAAGTATTTAACATTTTCATTTGAATTTGACAAATATCAGCAGCTTTTCCCATAATACCACCTAAAGCATCAATTTCTCTCACAACCACACCTTTAGCTGGACCACCTATAGAAGGATTACAAGGAAGAGAAGCTATTTGTTGGAAATTACCAGTGATTAACAAAGTTTTATAAGATTGTTTTGCTAAAGCTAAAGCAGCTTCTACACCGGCATGACCACCGCCCACTACAATAGTTTGGTAATATTTCATTTTAAGCATGCCTTTCTGAAAAAATTGTCATCTTTTAAATTAAATTTCTGATAAAAATAGTAAATTTATTCATTTTCATTTTTTATTTTATCAGATATAAAAGCTAAATATTCTTTATGTTCTAATAAAATTTTTTCCGTAACTTCTTTTCCTAAAAAACTTTCCATATTATTTTTAAATTCTTGAAATAATTTCTTTTTCTTATCTACAAAAATACTATTTTGATTTTTAATTAAATATAACGAGAAAATCAAAAATAACAGAAAAAATAAGAATATTAAGAGTAATTTGAAATTACCTAAAAAATAATTTAATTTAAAAAAGACAATAACATTTAATACATAAAATAAAAACCCGCAAAATATATAAAAATATCTCTTTAATAACATAGAATTATAAGTTTTTAAAGAATTCAAAATATACTTAATAAAAAAAATATTAATTTCAGGTTGATATAAAATACTAAATTTTTCATAATAAAATTTATCTATAAAAACTCGATAAATATTATCTTTTAAAGTCCAAACAACATACTGATTTAATTTAGTAAAATTATCTTGATATTCATTTTGTTTCAAATAATAAAATTGAATTTTAACCTGTTGTTGATCTAATTTATATTCATCCTCATGAAAAGGTTCGCCTTTGACAGAATCAAAAACTAAAGGTAAAAGCTGAAATTTACTTTCATTCCAAAAATTAAAACCCAAATTGTTAAACCTATCCTATTTATTTTTATTCAAAATTAAATTATCTTTATATATATAAATTATATAACAAATTTTCTTAAAAATCACCACTCACATGCAATAAAATTTATGGCTGCTTCAATTAAGATCTGACCAAATTCATTTTAATTAACATTGAATGATGATTTTTAAAAAAATTATTAAATATATAATTTAAACATCATCACCTAACTTATTATACATTAAAAAATCAATTATAAGAATGTTTATGTCTTAAATTAGAAAAAAATTTTCTTAAAATATTCCGACTCTCTAATTCAAAAATAAATAATTTAACAAATTTTTCATGATATTTTAAATTATTATAGATATATAAAAAATTATGATAAAAATTAAAATTAACATTAGAAGCACTATAATAAACTTTATTAACTCGAGATTGAATTAAAGCTCCAAAACACATCATACAAGGTTCTAAAGTAACATAAATATCAACCATATTCATTCTATAATTTTTTATTTGAAGATTAACTTCTATAAGAACTAAAAATTCTGCATGACTAAAGAATAATTGGCTATTTTCTGTATTATTATGGGCTCTAGCTACAATTTTATCATCTATTACTGCAACAGCCCCTACAGGAACTTCTCCTTTTTCAAAAGCTTTTTGCGCTTCCTGAAAAGCTTCTTTCATAAACCAAAAATGTTTTTTTTTCATAACCAAATACAAACCTAAAACAAAATTAATATAAAAATAATTTAAAATTTAAATTTATGACATTTTCGACAACAAGGCTCATGATAATCTTTTCCACCTATTAAAATTATTGGTTCTTCCTCAATTGAAAATTTATTTTTCAAATTAGAATAAATTCTTTGAGTTCTAGATGCTTCTTTTCCGCAAACAAAACAATAAGATCTATACTTAGTGACTCTATCAGCAATAGATAATAAATATGGCATAGAACCAAAAGGTCTACCACGAAAATCTAATTCTAAACCCGCTATAATAATACGTATACCTTGATAAGATAAATCATTAACAATTACTTCAATATCAGAATCTAAAAATTGGGCTTCATCAATAATTATAAAATCAATGCCCGGTTTCATAAAATTAAAAATTTCTTGACTTTGACCAATTAAAATAGCAGGAGCTTTTTCTAAATTATGGTTAATTAATTCACTTTTGCACGAATAACGATTATCAATAAATGGTTTAAAAACTAAAAATTGTAATTGCAAAGATTTTAATAAATTAATACGTTTAATCAATTCAGTTGTTTTTCCAGAAAACATCGGACCGCAAATAACTTCAATAAAACCTTCTTCATCTACCACCATCATTATAAAGATAACCTCTCTCTCTGTTGATACATAATTAATTTTAATTTATTTTTTTAATTTTTATTTTCATCTTTGACATCTGATAATTTAATACGGATAGATTAATTACGTTTTATTCAGCGATTTGTATTTACTGTTTTATTTACAATTGGCCCCCGTCCAAACGGTGCGAGCAAGTTTCCCAGCACACCGCTTTCCCTAATTTACTCTCTTTCGAGAACTAATTTCGTCTCGCGACTGATTCGCTATTTATTTTTATTGTTCTTATTTTTCTAATACCATGCATTTGTTGATTGGTTATCTTATGATGGCAATCTTTACACAATACTTTTATTCTTTTATTCATGTTCCTTTGACGATTCGCCTTGCGAATTGTCCCCATGTGATGAATTTGAAGTTGGGTTGCTTTGCCGCAATTCTCAAAACGTTCCGCCTTCAGACGGTCAGTTAGATTCTTACAATCTTATCAGGATTTTCCTTGTAGTTACGCATTTATTATCTAAACAAAATTATTGAATAACAACTCTGACAATTGTTTGATAGGTCCCGATTATTTCTAACTCGTCTCTATCCGCTAATGTTTCGTCGCGCTTAACCTTTCCTTTTCTTAACCAATTGTATTCATCTCCATATTCTTTGGTTTTTGCTTTGAGAAATTGGATTTGAACTTGACCATTCTAGGAATTCTTTGTAACTTTCTCTTTACAAGCGTTATTGGTGGGGTGGGGTTTATCTGAATCATGTAGAATAAAATTTTGTCCCTGTTTCTGGTGAAACCGTTATTGATATAATTTATCAACCCCTTCCTTAGTTTTAGAATTCTCCAAGTTACACTAAATTTCGACCTTAATTCTTTAGGGGGGTGCCCTCTTTAGGGAGGCTAATTCCAGGTTTTTTGATAAACTACTCAATACCGGAGTCATGTATTAGTAGGCTCTGGACTGTCCGTTTAAGCAACTTCCGAGACAGGTTTAAACATTACAGCAATTTCCTTATTAGGCCATTTCAGGCTTCTCCATCGAGTTATTCGGTGGCGGGATCGTCTTGACTAATTTGCTTTCGTCACAATCAGCTTTTATAGTCTGCTTTAATCTAACATTCTTTCGTTTGCCAAACCGACCATCTCCTTTCAGGATTTATATCCGCCCTGGCTATTGGTTAAATAGCATAAAATTTAGGATTTTTTTGCGCCCCCATAGCGTTTATAAAATTTATCAATCCTACCCGCGACTGTAACAAAAGATTGAGAATTCGTATAAAAAGAATGACAATTAGAACAAGTTTCAATCTTAATTTTTTCCACAGTAGTTCCAATTTTATGTTTTTTATGACAAGTAGCACAAGCGACTTCGATTTCGTAAAAATTAGGATGTTTAATAGTCTTTTTCATAAGTTATATCCTTTTCTAAATAAATAAAATTGATATTTTTTTCATAACCAATAAAAATGATCTTTGAATAATTTAAATTTGATAAAAAATATTCACTAATACATTTTAACATATTCACCAAATTTAAATTAAAATATCATAATAAAATCAAAATTTTATATTAATTTTTTAACAATATAAAGGGTATTTAGCGATTAAGGTTAAAACTTCTTTTTTTATTTGTGCTAAAATAATTTCATTTTGATAATTTTTTAAAGCACGATTTATCATATAAGCTATTTGAATAAATTCTTTCTCCTTAAAACCTCTTGTAGTCATAGCAGCAGTTCCTAATCGAATTCCTGAAGGATAAAAACCTTTCTTTTTATCGAAAGGAATAAAATTTTTATTAACTATAATATTAATTTTTTGCAAAATATCTGCCGCAATTTTACCATTTAATTGCGGATTATTATAAGTAATATCAATGGTTAATAAATGATTTTCTGTAGTACCACTAATGACACGATAGCCTAAACTTATTAAACAATTAGTTAAACACAAAGAATTTTTAACCACTTGTTGTTGATATAATATAAAATCATTTGTTAAAGCTTCTTTAAAAGCGACCGCTTTAGCAGCAATAGTATGCATAAAAGGTCCCCCTTGTGTTCCAGGAAAAATCCCTTTATTAATTTTATTATTTATCTCTAAACTATTAGTTAAAATAATTCCTCCTCTAGGACCTCTAAGAGTTTTATGAGTAGTAGAAGTAACTACATCGACCTTAGCAAGTAAAGGGCAAGGGTGTAAACGACTTACTATTAATCCCGCTATGTGAGCAATATCCGCCATCAAATAAGCATTAACTTTATCAGCAATTTGGCGAAATTTTACAAAATCAATTTTTCTAGAATAAGCAGAAGCGCCTGCTATAATTAATTTTGGCTTCACTTGATAAGCTATTTTAAGAATATTTTCATAATCAAGAATTTCTGTCTCCGGAGAAACACTATAACTAAAAGAACGAAAGAAAATACCAGAAAAACTTAAAATAGAACCATGACTTAAATGTCCTCCTGCATCCAAAGACATACCTAAAATAACATCATTAGGTTTTAATAAAGCTTGTAAAACAGCCATATTCGCTTGAGTTCCTGAATGAGGTTGAACATTAACATATTTAACATTAAATAATTGTTGAGCTCTTGAAATTGCTATTTTTTCAATTTCATCAACACAATAGCAACCATTATAATATCTTTTATCAGGATAACCTTCCGCATATTTATTGGTTAATATACTTCCTTGAGCTTCTAAAACAGCTGGAGATGTAAAATTTTCAGAAGCAATTAATGTTAAACAATCTTCTTGCCTTTTTTTTTCTTTTAAAATTAAATTATATATTGTAATATCCTTTTTTTTAAGATAATCCATGTCCCCAAAAAACCACCGATATTTTAATTTTCGAATAATATTATATTTTGCCAACAACAGGAAACAACAAATATAACATACCAGCATCTTCTTCGTTAAAAACAACAAAAGATGTAGCAAAACTATCAAAAATCATTTTAAATTCTTTAACCGCAAATACCTTTAAAATATCTTCTAAATGTTGAACATTTAAAAAAGTTTCCACATTTTCATTAGCAAAAACTTCAATAGAATTTAATCGCTCTGAAGCTTGACCAATTTCATCACTACTAGCTGAAATTTCTATAATATTATCTAATCTAATATATAATCTAATAATATTAGAAAAAATATTTTCTTCTTTAGTTAAAACTAAAGAAACTCTTTCTAAAGTTTTTAAAAAATCTAATCTATTAATTTTTACAAAAAAAGGAAAAGAACCAACCTTAATAATAGGCCATGCAGGATATTTTCCTTCTAAAAGAGTAGTTTGAAATAATAAACTATCACATTTTAAAATCATTTTTTGTTTATTAATAGATATATTAACGAATTCGTCTTTTTGATAATCTAATAATTTATATAATTCTTCTAAATTTTTATAAGAAACAGTAATATTAAAATCGCAATAATCTAAATCTAATGATATTTCTTTTTGTGCAATTCGAAAAGTATCTGTAGCCAAAACTCTTAAAATAGAATTTTCATAAATAAAATTAACTCCCATAAGAATTTTTTGTTGCTTATCACGAGAAGCAGCAACATTAACTTCTTTAATAATTTTTTTTAAAAGTTCCTTTTTAATAACTAAAAATTTATCAGATTCAAAATCGAAACTAACAGAAGGAAAAAATTGCAAATCAATAACTTTTAATTTATATTCAGAATTTTTAGAATTAATAAATAATAAATAATCTTCTACAAGAGTCATTTCTAACGAACAAAAATCAATTTTTTTAATAATATCCACTAAATGTTTGCCTATAATCACTAAAGAACCATTTTGTTTAACTGATAAATCAGTGTCTTTAATTTGTAATTGAATATTCTTATTATAATCCATCGCCTCTAAATAACAAACATTATTTAAAGCTTTAATTTTAATATAATGAAAAATAGGAAAAAGAGTTTTAGGAGGAAGTATTTTATAAATTTGCAATAAATAATGTAATAAAACTTCCTTTGTAATTTCTAAATGCATAATTGTTCGAATTAACCCTCCAAAGCGAGATTATCATTATTTAACTTTAACATTATTTTCTGAATATTTTTTTCTAAATTTTGATCCACTTT
This sequence comes from Candidatus Phytoplasma gossypii, assembly GCF_030586975.1. Lineage (NCBI taxonomy): Bacteria > Bacillati > Mycoplasmatota > Mollicutes > Acholeplasmatales > Acholeplasmataceae > Candidatus Phytoplasma > Candidatus Phytoplasma gossypii. The sequence continues at coordinate 38,723 of NZ_JAOSIT010000001.1, forward strand.
AATTTTATTTTTGATTCTCTGATAAGATTTTGAAATAGTCGAATAATGTCTTTTATTAAATAAAAAACCTATCATTTCATTAGAAATTTTATTTCTTTTTTTAATTAAATAAATAGCTATATCCCGAGGTAAAGAATATTGAGGATCTCTAGATTGACCATTTAAATCGCTAACTTTAATATTAAAGAATCGACTAACAACTTTTTGAATTTTCCTAATATCAGTCTCTTCAGGAGAAATATTATTTTTATTCTTTAATAAAGGTTCTAAAGCGATTAATGAATTGGTCAAATTCATTTCAAAACCATAAATTTGAGTATAATTCAATAAACGTAATAAAACTCCTTCTAATTCGCGGATATTATCGCCAAAATGAAAAGAAATAAAATTTAAAACTTCTTTATTTAATTTATTTCTTAAATTACTCGGCATTGATAATAACTTTTTTTGAATAATCTTTAAGCAATGTTGTTGATCGGGTTTCTTAATATCACTAACTAAACCTGATTGAAAACGGTTTGTTAATCTACCCATAATTTTTTTCAATTGAATTACAGGTTTATCGCTGGTAATAACTATTTGCTTACGTTGAGAATTCAAATGATCAAAAAGTTTAAAAAACTCTATTTGCGTATATTTAGCATTTTCCATCATTTGAATATCATCTATTAATAAAACATCTAAATTTCTATATTTCGCATGAAATTCATTCATTTGATCTTGTTTCAGTTTAGAAGTAAACTCTTCCATAAATCCTTCGGCTTTCACATACAAAATTTTTTTATGGGGATTTTTTTGCATTATAAAATTACCTATAGCATGCATTAAATGAGTTTTACCTAAACCAACATCTCCAAAAATATATAAAGGGTTAGCTCTCAATAAGGTTTCTTCGTTAGCAGTTTTTTTAGCAATTCGAAAAGTAAAATCATTACTCGCTCCTGTAACAAAATTATCAAAATTATACCTAGATTCCAAACCAGAAGAAAAATTATCATTATAATTCAAATCAAATTCTTTTAAATCCCAAGAATAATCAATTTGTAAAGATTTGTTTTTATCAAAATTATCTGAATTATTAGTATCTATAACCATATTTTTATCAGAATTAGTTAACAAATCCTCTTCAGACAAAAATTTAAAAAAAATGTCTTTATCAGAATATTTTTTAGAAATTTCCTGAATTAAATCTAAATAATTCAGTAAAATAATTTTAGTTTTAATAAAATCACTAACTAAAATAAAAATAGTATTTTCTTCTATTTTATAAGGATTTTTCATATTAACAAAATTAGCTCTAAAAACCTCTGGACTACACCTTATAGACAATTCTTCTACCACTTTATCTAAAACTTGTCTTACCGACAATGACATAATCATTTTCTCCTTAAGAAATATTTTTTTTATCCAAAAAAAATAATTAAATAGAACATGCTTCACATTCGGATAATTTTAATTTTCTAGTTCTAGTATAATAAAGAGTTTTTATTCCTTTATGATGAGCATATAAATAAATTTTTTGCAATTCTCTAGTATTAATATCAGAATTAATACATAATTCCAAAGAAATACCTTGATCTATATGTTTTTGCGCAACTGCTATAACATTTATTAGTTTAAATTTATCAATTTGATAAGCAGTTTGATACATAAAAGAAAAATCAGACAAATAAGGTGCCGGAAAATAAGTTTTAGAATTTCCATAAGTTCTTTCTTCAACTAATTGTTTAATAGGTGTTAGAGAAGAAGTAGTAGACATAACATATCCAATCGAACCATTAGGGGCTATAGCTAATCTATGTGAATTCCATAAACCATAATTTATAATGTTTTTACGTAATTCATCCCAATCTTCGTTATTAGGTAATTCAATATCTTCAAAAATCTTTTTAATTTTGGGAAGTTTAGGCATAATAGCTTTTCTATTTTCGAAATATTCGCCGCTAGCATAAGTTGATTGTTCAAAGTTAAAAAATTTTTGACCTGTTTTTTTCGCTTTCAAATTAGAATGTAACAAAGAATAATAATTAACAGCATTAAAAAAAACATCAATTAATTCTAAATTTTCTTCGCTACCAAATTCTATCATATTTTCTACTAAAAAACTATGATGACCCATCATGCCGAAACCAACACTCCTATTTAATCGATTAGCTTTACATACTCCCGGAACATAATGAATATTACTCTTTATAGAAACCGAATTCATCAATTCCATAGCTAAAAAAACAGTCTCTTTAATATTTTTATTTTTAATCATATTACCCATATGACCAGAAGATAAATTGCATGAAATATCCATACCAATTTTATCTTTATCTCTTTGATCATAAGGGGCGTAATGAGAAGTTAATGAAGGCTGTAAAATTTCTGTGCATAAATTGGAAAATTTAATTTTTCCGCTCGAAGTATTTTGTTTATTGGCATTATCACAAAACATAATATATGGATAACCCGATTCACCTTGTAATTGAGCAATTGTTTCTAGTAGATGTCTAGGATTTATAAATTTTTTATCAATATCAGAATCATTAACCAAAATTTCATACCATTTATTCATTTCAACACTAACATCTGCAAAATTCATTTTATATTTTTTATAAATACTATGAGGATAAAACAAAGCCATCATTTTATTTTCTTTAGCTAAAGAAATCATTTTATCAGATACTACCACACCTAAAGATAACGTTTTTAATCTAATATCATCATCTGCATTTAATTTTTTAGAGTTTAAAAAATCTAAAATATCAGCATGATGAGCACTTAAATAAATAGCAACAGCTCCTAATCTATGTCCCATTTGATCAGCATAACGAGAAACATAATCTAAAATTTTGGCTACACCAATAACACCTTTGCATGCATTATCAATTCCTTTAATAGATTCACCTTTAGCTCTTAAATTGGATAAATTAATAGAGACTCCTCCGCCTATTTTAGATAATTGCATAGTAAATTCTATAATACGAGATATATCATTCAAAGAATCTCCGGCCTCTAAAAGAAAACAAGAAACAAATTCTCCTCTTTTTTTAAGCCCACTGTTTAATAATGTAGGAGTAGCTGGAGTGAAATTTTGTCTAATTAAACTATTAATTAATTTCTTAGCTAATTCGAAATTTCCGGAACTATGATACAAAGCATTAATAACTAAACGATCTTCATAAGTTTCTAAATAATTTTTTTTATCTCTAGTTTTTAAAGAATAATCTTTATAAAATTTATAAGCACTCATAAAAGAATTAAAACGAAAATTATAATCATATGCTATTTTGTAAATTTCTTGAATTTGATCAAAAGAATAAAGTTTTAAAAAATCTTCCTCATAATACTCATTATCAATTAAAAATTTTAATTTATCAGATAAATTATCAAATTTCTTTAATTTAGGCTTAATTTCTTCAGACAAATAACTATCTAAAGCTTCTAAATCTTTATTAAGATCCTTAATATTACCATTTTCATCTATGATTTGATTATTTAAAACAATCCAACGAGAAATTGAATTATTATCACAAAATTTATTTTGATTTTTAAAAAAATTTTTACATTTATAATCCAAACTACAACTCACCCCTATATTAATTTCAAATTTATTATAATTTTGAATCCATTCATTTAATTTTTGAACATCTTCTGTAAAACCTTTTCCTTCAAATTTCATAATTAAAGGAATACCAAATTCTTTAGAAGCAACATCTCCAGATCTGGCATAATTAAAACCATAATTTTTATTACCAGAAGAAGCTAAACCTATAACCAAATGAGAATATTTTTTCAAAAAATTTCTAGCTTCTTGGGATAATTCCCCGAAACCAACTGTTTTAATTACTAAAATAATTTTATCATTATTATCAACAAATTCTGATATATGTTGATTAGGATAATTTAATTTTTTTACAAAATCATAAACATTACCTTGCTTTAATCCATCATAAACAATTTTCAAAACAATCACCTATTTAATTTTTATTTAAAATTCCATTACAGTTATAATTTTTTTAATGATCTTATTATATAACATAAATAAATTTTCAAACTAAAACAAAAAATAAAACTTAAGTATAAAACTTAAGTAATAAAAAAAATAAAAAAATTTAGAATTATATTATTTAGAATTAAATATCAAAATTATAAATTTAATAGAAAAAGAATCAGAAAATTAATTATTTTTTTTTAAAAATTTTTTTAAATAAAAAAATAATTTTAAAAAAATTAATCAATGAATTAATACTAATTATTATTATATAAAAAAATATATTAAATGTTATATTAAAAAATAAATAGAAT
>NZ_JAOSIT010000010.1:0-19310 GCF_030586975.1 Candidatus Phytoplasma gossypii
TTTTTGACTTTTCCGCCAATAATAATAAAGATGCCTTTTGATTTTTAAAAGGTTCAAAATCTGGGTAATTGTTAAAGTTTGGCGGTAAACTTTGATTAAAGGTAATATTATTTTTAATAAATCGGGGCGTTGATAAAGAATAACTGTTTGTAATAATTCAATTTGTTTTGGGATTAACATGCGCAACTTTTTCCTTTATTGAAGATAGTACCATTTTACCATCCTTATCGGAAATAAATGAGCTAAAAGGAAAAAATAATTTATTTTAGAGGCGATTTTTTTCTTTTTTTGGTTAACTAATAAGTGAGGAGGCAAAATAATTTTGGTTTTGGTCTTGAGTAAAACTTTTATTGGACATTTAACTTTCCCCAAATGGCGCAGTTCCAAAAAGTTTGGTTCACGAGAAAAGCGGAGATATTTCTAACTTAAATAGTGATCGAGATGATTATTGATATTCTTAAAAGTTGTTACAAAATATGGGTTCAGTGCGCTGGACTGTCCGTTTAAGCAACTTCCGGAGCAGGTTTGGCTATTACATCAATTTTCCTTCTTAGGCCATTGCAGGCTTCTCCGTAGAATTATTCGGTGGCGGGGTCTTCTTGACTAATTTGCTTTCGTCGCAACCCGCTTTTATGGTCTGCTATAATCCAACATCCTTTCGTTTGCTGAACCGACCATTTCCTTTCAGGGTTTATCGGCCCTGGCTATTGGTTAGATAGCGCGAAATTTAGGCATCTTTGGCGCCCAGTTAAATAACACAATATTCAATAATCTTGCGACTCAACAGCAAGAGTTATAATTTTGCCGTCTCCTAAAGTTTCGTTATGGTATAAGCAAGGAATCCAAATAATTTTTTGAGTTTGATCTACTATTAATACCAATTTTTGTCTTTGCGTAATAGGAATTTTACGATTAATTAAAAATTTTTTTAATTTTTGCTTTCCAAATTTAAATTGCAATACATCTCCTGATCGCCTTGTTCTTATAATTAAAGGAAAAATAATTTGTCCATTGCTATAAAAAATCTCCTTTTGAATCATATTTGAAGGATATATTTTGCGATCATGATGAAAATACAAAATATTTTTTAATGTATTAATATTATTTTCAGTTCTAACTACAGGAGTTAATTGCCATTTATAATATTTTTTAGATATTTGCCATTTGCCATTTAATTTCATTTCAAAATAAGGTTTATTTTTATTATTTAATAATTTAATAATATTATTAATTAAAACAAAATTTTTATTTATTTTCTTGCTCTCTAACAAAACTAAAATAATATTTTTTTGAATAACTATATTCAATTTACAAAAAACTTCTAAACAATAATATATAGGGATAGATTATTTACGTTTCAATAATCAGATTTATATTTCGATTATTTATTACAAACAGCCCCCCTCTAAACCGGACAAGCAAGTTTCCAAGCATCCGGCTTGCCATAATTTATCTTCTTCCGAAAACTAATTTTGTGTTACCACTAATTAGCTGTTTATTCTGATCATGTAATATCGTGATTTTATTGTTCAATTATCTGACGATAACATTCTTTGCATAATAAATTATATTAACCGATCATGATTTATTTTAGCTATTGATGTATTCATGGTAATATTGTTCAATTTCAAGATTATTATATTAACAACTTTTGTTCCAATAATTTTGTTAGCTAAGATTGAGCAAATGATCAATAAGTATTAATTATATTATTCATCCAAAATTTAAAGGCTTGTCAGATAATAAACAATCTGGAATGATATCCGATATTCGCGAAAGCTTAATTCATTAATGTACCAAATCTAATTATCAAATAAACAATAAATTACTGACTTCTTTCGCTCTATAAAGGTAGTTAACCTTTTTCCTGGGAGGGCGATTAACTTAATAATTCCGTATTAAGTTTTACTTCTCCAACTACTAAAAAGTCGCTTTATCCTTGGGACTGATAGCTGTTACTCTATCATGAATTAATTTAATAACTAGCCTTTAGGATTCTCCAAGTTACTCTAAATATCGACCTTAGTTCCTTAGGTGAAGTAACCGTTTTTTAACCACGGTGAGATTCCAGGTTTTTTTGATTGATAAACTATCCAATACTCAACAATTATATTGATAGCCTCTGGACTGCTCGATTCAGTAGTTTGCGAGCCAGGCATATTATCTTACATCTTCTTATTCTTCTTAGGCCTTTTCGGACTTATCCTTAAAACTATTCGGTAGCGGCATCTTTTTTGACTAACTACTTCGTCGCAACCCGCTTTTAAGAACTGCTGTAATCCCTTATTCTTTCGTTTAAAGAACCGTTCTTATCCTTTCCAGTATTTTATCGTTCTGGTGATTGGTTAATTCACTTGATATTTAGGCCTCTTTGGCGCCCTGTTGATGACAATGATATTTCAAAAATAAATTTGTTTGTTCTTTGACTAATCGATAAATTTCTGTTAATTGAATATGAAATTTATAAATATTTTTTAAAAAATTATGTTCCTTTTGTAAATAAGGAATAACAAATTTGCGAATTCTATTTCTAGCATAATAATCATTTTGATTAGTTTCATCTTCTAAAAAGGAAATTTTTTTATGATTAGCATAATTAATAATTTTTTCTTTTGAAAGATATAAAAACGGTTTTAAAAAAACAAATTTTTCCATCAAATAAATAGGTTGCATTCCGCTATATCCTAATAAAGAACTACCTCGTGATAATTTTAATAAAATAGTTTCTGCTAAAATACGGATAGATTATTTGCGTTTCCTTGATAGCTATCAACTATTACAAACAGCCCCCGTCCAAACGGCGCGAGCAAGTTTCCCAGCACACCGCTTTCCCTAATTTATCCCTTTTCCGGGTTTAACTTCGTGTTACCACTGGTTAAATGTTTATTGTTGTCTTGATTACGAACGTATTTTTGATGATCCTTATTTAATTTCATTAAATTAATGTCACTTATGGTTCTCTCATCAATTTTGGAGTGTTTCTGCTCCTTGGTTGGTAGCAACCCGATCAAATGTGAGGTAGGTGTTCATTAAATTATTAATTCCGCACTTGAGTTTTTATTTTAATAGAGGGGTAATATCGGGCGCGAATCTTATTCATGGTCCGTAGAAGCTTAACTCAAAATCATTCCTAGTTTCTGTGGTTACTACAATAAATAAACAATAAATTACTTTCTTCTTTCGCCCTATAAGAGTGATTAACTCTCTTCTCGGTAAGACGATTAACTAAATTATTCCAAATTTAGGTTTACGCTTACGACTAATAAGAAGATTCTTTATCCTTGACAATCAGGGCTTTTATTTCCTGATTAGTAAATTTAATTACTTAGTTTTAGGATTCTCCAAGTTACGCTAAATTTCGACCTTAACTCTTTAGGGGAAGTGCCCTCTCCTTTTCAAGAGGCTGATTCCAGGTTTTCTTTAGCTGATAAACTACTCAATACAAATGAATTATATTAGTAGACTCTGGACTGTCCGCTTCAGCAACTTCCGGAACAGGTCTCATTATTACATCGATTTTCCTTCTTAGGCCATTTCAGGCTTCTCCATAGAATTATTTGGTGGCGGAGTCTTCTTGACTAATTTGCTTTCATCGTAACCCGCTTTTATGGTCTGCTATAATCCAACATCCTTTCGTTTGCTGAACCGACCATCTCCTTTCAGGGTTTATCGGCCCTGGCTATTGGTTAGATAGCACGAAATTTAGGCATCTTTGGCGCCCTCATTCAAATGATGAGCTGTTATAATATAACGAGTTTTATATTGGACAGCTATTTTTTGCAAATATAATTTTCGAGTTAAACTAGCTTGATTTTGAAAATTTTTATTTCCTAAATTTAATTCAAAATAATAAAAAGGTATTTTGCGTAATTGACAATATTCATTTACTAAAACTTTATCCTGATAAGAACTTTCTCGTTTTAAATGATTAAAATGAACTACAATTATTTGAAATTTTCTAGAATATAAATAATCTAATAAAGTCATAGAATCGACGCCACCGCTGATCGAAAGGATATATTTACATTCTCTTTTTAATGACATTGCTAATGATAATGAAAACATAAACTTCAATTATCTTCCTTAGATAAAAATGATAAACTTAAAATATTTAATTGCTTTTGAGTGACAGTAGCAGGAGTATGCAACATCAAATCTTGTGCTGTTTGAGTTTTAGGAAAAGCAATAACATCTTTAATATTATCTGTATCAGTCAATAACATAACAATTCGATCTAAACCTAAAGCGACGCCACCATGGGGAGGTGTACCATATCGCAAAGCTTCTAAAAAAAAACCAAATTGTTTATGCATTTCTACTTCAGAAAAACCTAATGTATGAAATATTTTTTTTTGGTAATCATATTGGTAATTTCTTAAAGATCCGCCACCAATCTCATAACCATTCCAAACCAAATCATATGCACATGCTTTTGCCTCATGAGGATTTTGGTCCAAAATTAAATAATTTTCTGGTTTAGTAAAAGGATGATGCATAGCTTTATATTTATTTTCTTTATCATCAAAAATTAATAAAGGAAAATCTACGATCCACAATAAAGATAATTTTTGAGCATCAATCAAATTTAAATCTTTCGCTAATTTATTTCTTAAAAAACCTAAAGCTTCATAAGCGTTATAAGATTTTCCCATAGATGAATCGAATACAAAGAAACAATATTCATTATTTTTTAAAAAATTTAATTCTTTATTTAAAGAATTAACAAAATTACCTTGAATTTTATCATCAATTTTAATTAAATAATACAAATCTAATTGATATTGATTTTTAATCCAACGATAATATTGTAAAATTGTTTTTTTATTTAATAAGGATTTTTCTGATAAAATGAATCTGATACCTAAAATATGAAATTTATGGATAATTTCTGATGATATCAAAGATAAATTGAAAAAAATTGTCAAATTTTCTATACATAAATCAAATCTTAAATCAGGTTTATCGGAACCATATTTTTTCATAGCTTGATCATAAGTTAATTTAACAAAAGGTTTCTCAATTTCATAATGTTTAAAATTTTTAATCAAACATATCATAATTTTTTCTACTAAATTCATAATTTCTTCCTGAGACCAAAAAGAAATTTCTATATCCACTTGGGTGAATTCTGGCTGACGATCCGATCGCAAATCTTCATCACGAAAACAACGTGCTATTTGAAAATATTTTTCAAATCCAGCAATCATATATAATTGTTTAAATAATTGGGGAGATTGAGGCAAAGCATAAAAAGATTCAGGATACAAACGCGAAGGTACTAAATAATCCAAGGCTCCTTCAGGTGTAGATTTTGCTAATATAGGAGTTTCTAACTCAAAAAAATCCTGAGATATCAAAGTTTGACGTATATTTTGAGTAATATAATGTCTTTGTAACAAATATTGTTTTTGTTTTTCTTTTCTTAAATCCAAGTAACGATATTTTAATCTGTGACTTTCATTACTAATATTTTTATCTTCCACTACTAAAGGCAAGGGTTGCGCTTCTGATAAAACATATAATTGACTTATTACAATTTCGATATCACCAGTTTTTAAATTAGGATTTTTATTAATTCTTTCTACTACTAGACCTTTAACTTCGACAACAGTTTCTATCGGTATTTTAGATATTTCTAAATATTGCGGATGATTTTGTTCTATAACTAATTGTATTAATCCCGAAAAATCTCTCAACATTAAAAACATTTTATTTCTTAAATTGCGTTTACGAGCAATCCAACCTTTTAAAAAAACCCGTTCACCTTGATTTTTTAAATAAATTTCATTATTATTATAGCTATATTTGCTCATTACGATTGTAAAGTTAACTCCTTTTTTAAAAAAGTAATAATATTATTTAAATTCACATTATAAATTATTTGGGTAGTAGTATTTTTAACTGTCACACAACTTTCTTTTAATTCTTTAGTTCCTATAAAAATAAGATAATTAGGTTTTAATTTTAAAACTTTTTTAATACATTTAGTTAAATTAATTCCATCATTATTATAAATAATTTCAGCATTAATATTGTTTTGACGTAATTTTTGAATTAATCTAAAAGCTTCATAATTAACTGAATAATCTACTGACAAAACACATACATCTAATAGTTTAAAATTAATATTTTTCCAAAAATTATTATGCTGCAAAGCCAACATGAATCGTTCTATGCCGATAGCAAATCCTATAGCTTTAATCTTTTTTTTACTTCCGAAATGATAAATTAAATCATTATAATTACCGCCGCCGCCTAAAATTAATTCAAAAGATTCTTCATGAGATATTGGCAATACAATTTCAAAAACTATATCGGTATAATAATCTAATCCTCTAACTAAAGTCGGATCAACACAAAAATTAATATTTTCTTTTTTTAATAATGATAAAAATATTTCAAATTGATGTTTAAGAGATGAATCTAAAAAATTTAAAATTAATGGGGCTTTTTTTAAAAAAATTTTATTTTGGCAAATTTTACAATCAAAAATCCTTAAAATATTAAATTGCTTACGTTTTAAACATAAAGAACATAAATCTGATGAAAAATTTTGTAAATAATCAGAAAAAATTTTAATAAAATTTTGACGCGTTTGCATATTACCCAAATGATTAATTTTAATTTGTGCCTGAGGTAAATTAAAAAAATTTAAAATTTCATTAACTAGACAAAAAATTTCTAATTCAGATAAATCATGATAATTACCTAACATTTCAATACCTATTTGATGAAATTGACGATATCGGCCAAATTGAGGTCTCTCATATCTAAAAAAAGGACCACAATAATAAAATTTATAAATATCATCGAAATTATGAAACTTATTCTCTAAATAACTACGAATAATACCAGCAGTTCCTTCCGGTCTTAAAACAATCTTGCGACCTTTTTTATCTAAAAATTGATAAGTTTCTTTGTTAACCATTTCGGAATAAGGTGTAGCATGATAAAAAATATCACGATACTCTAAAATAGGGGTACGTATTTCTTGAAAATGATATTTTTCCATAATTTGTTTTAAATTATTTTCTACAAATTTTAAATTTAACATTTCTTCTTGAAAAAAATCTTTAGTACCTTTAATTTTTTTAATTTTCATAACTAATTTTAATATTCCTTTTGAAGAATCAGTAAATACAAAAAACTTAAATTAAATTATTATAAAATTATTTTTTTATATTTTAAAACCGAAAAAATTTAAACATACTGACGTTTTTTATTTTTATGATAAACCTCTTTAATCATCCCTGCACCTAAACAAATATCTTCATAATAAAAAGCACATATTTGACCAGGTACTACTGCTTTAATTTCTTTAAAAAAAATTCTTAATTGTTGTTGATTAATCCAATGAATTTTTACTTCTTGTTCAGGTTGTCGATAACGAAATTTAGATTTTAAAATCATAATATTCGGATATTTAAAAGATTTATAATCTCGCCAAACAACATTAATAATTAATGCGGAATCACTATATAAATATATACTTTCAGAATTTTGATCCACATAAAGAGTATTAGTAACTAAATCCTTGCCAACCACAAACCAAGGAGATGAATTATAAGATGTATTACCTAGATTTAAACCTTTACGTTGGCCAATGGTATAATAAGAAACTCCTAAATGTTTTTGAGATAACACATTACCTTTCATATCTTTAATTAAACCTTTATTAATAGGTAAATAATTTTGTAAAAAAGCTGAAAAATTTCTCTCCCCAATAAAACAAATACCAGTCGAATCTTTTTTATGAGCTGTCGCTAAATTTTCTTGATAAGCTATTTTTCTTACTTGTGTTTTAGTTAATTCACCTAGAGGAAATAAAATTTTAGTTAATTGATGTTTTTGTAATTGAGATAAAAAATAACTTTGATCTTTGTTTTGATCTTGAGCTTTTTTTAAAATTTGATCGTTATTGATAATATCTAAACGCGCATAATGACCCATAGCAATAAAATCTGGCTTAAAAAGGCGATTAACATAATTAGAAAAAATAGAAAATTTAATATAATTATTACATAAAACATCAGGATTTGGAGTTAAATTTTTATTAAAAAGATCCAAAACATAAGAAAAAACTTGATCCCAATATTCTCGAGAAAAATCAACAAAATGACACTTAATATTTAATTGTTCGGCAATTTTTTGAGCATCTTGAAAATCCTGTATTTGAGGGCAAATAGTTTTTTTCAGAAAAGGATTACCTTGAATATCATAATTTAAACCGCTATCCCAATTACGCATAAAAACACCTTCAACTTCATATCCTTGTTTTTTTAAAAGAAAAGCAGACACACTACTATCGACACCACCAGATAAACCAATAATAACTTTTTTCTTCATGATACTATTTTTTATTTTTGCTCGGAAATAAAGTTAAAAATTTGAAATTAAATTTAGATACTAAATTAGTTTCTGCTCGTTCTAATAAACTATTTTCAAAAATTTTGGGACCTGAAGATATATAATTTCTTTGATTTTGGCTTTGGTAAAAAATTTTTAAAGTGCGATAAGTCAAATCTAAACTCTCTTCTATATTGATTTCAAATGTTTTTGCCAATAAAAAAGCAATTTTTTCTAAAGTTAAACTATATTTTAAATAATAAAACAAAATAAAATCTTTTTTGATAACATTATCATTATTAGATTGTAAAGTAGCTTTTTTTTGATAAAAAAATTTTAAATCAGGAAATTGCGAAAATATTTCTTGATTTAAATGAAATAAAACTAATTCTGCTATTAAAGTGTCTGATAATCCAATATTAAGATTAAAATTCACATCAAAATTATATAAATTTTTGGTGAATCTTCCTAAACTAATATCAGATAAATTATGATTTTCTAAAAAAATATTAATTTCTTTCAAATTGATAAAAACCCGATTATGATTAACTATATTCATATTTGTCTCATCATCCAATAAATCATCATAATGCAATAATAAAGATGAATATTTTTGATAATTCTTGATTCCTATTTTTTGCAAAAAATCTTTTATCAAATCAACAAACAAAACATCGGAATCATTTATAAAAATATTTAAATCATTAAATTTTTTCTTATTTAATTTAAAACTTTGAATTACTACTAATAAATTAATCAAATCATTTAAATTAGGACTTATAGATAAAAAAATTTTGCTATCAGGATAAAAAGATAATTTATTACATAAAAATAAACATTGCAAATGATTAGACAAAATTAACTGTTCATTTAATTCAGATTCGCTTACAAAAGGTTTGATACTCCATTTTTTTTCAAAAATAAAATCTTTATCTTCATTTAAATCAAAATAAGATTTTACAACTATTATTTTTTTAGATTCTAAAATTTGATCTGCATAAGTAGTATCTATTAAACGTTGATGTTTAATAAAATCTATACAAATATCTACAATTAAACTTGTTTCTGAATTAAAAATATCTTTTTCTCCTATTAAATTCCCTAAAAGAGCAGCTATTTTATGATTAGAAAATACAATATCATTAGACATTTCACTTTTCATACCATTACTAACATAAAAATAACCACCAATTTGTTTACGAGAATGATTAATAACTGCCATACGACGTAATCTCGCTTTACCTAAATGTTCTGTAGAAGCAGATAAATTAAAAATGAAATGTGCTCCTTTTTTGGTCAATAAATCACTAGGAGAATTAATAGTCCATAAATCTTGACAAATTTCTACTCCAAAACAAATATTAAAAATTTGATTCACAAATAAAATATTTCCGAAAGGAATTTTTTGACCTAACAAAAGAATTTCTTGAATTTCTGTTATCACATGACCAGAAGTAAACCATCTTTTTTCGCGAAATTCCTCATAATTAGGAATAGTATATTTCGGAATAACTCCCAAAATTTTTTGTTGTTGTATAACGATGGCTACATTAAAAATCATATCTTGCCAAACTAACGGCATTCCTAAAATATAAACGCCTTTGAAAGAGTTTTTTCGGATAATATAATTTAAAGATTTTAAAATATTATTATTAAAATCATTTTCAAAAAAAAAATCACCAGCTGTATAACTGCTTAAACATAATTCCGGGAAAACTACAAAACTAGATTTACTTTTGGCTAACACCTTTAAAATAATATCATTATTTTCATCAAATTTTCCAAAAGTTAAATCGGGATTTGCTAATTCAATTTTTAAAAATCCATTCTTATACATTTTGTTATTTTAAGCAATAAACCTTTCTAATAAAATAATTCATACTATTCATTTATTCCAATATTAATAATTTAAATTATTAATATTTGCGACCAAATTAAATTTAACTTTTTTATCCATAATCCAACCAATAATATAAATAGATAATAATGATAATACAATTCTGATCACAATTTCTGAAAACATGTTAAAAAAATTTATTTGATCAAAACTTTCCAAAATAGAAGATAAAAAAATTAAAATACCATCAGTCATAAATAAAGAAATTTTAAAATTCATTCCGCAAACATCTTTTAAAAATTGTTGAAAAACATCCATACCTCCGGTAGTGAATCCTAATTTTCTAATATTAGCTTGAGTAAAACCTATTAATAATCCGCCTAATATAGAAGCAACAAATAATCTCCAATATTCATTATTCCACACCAACAAACGAGTTAAAAAAACTGTCGATTCACCTAATATATAAGGAAGACAAGACATTACTATCATCAAAATAACAGCTAAAATAGCACTTTTTAATATAAATTTTTTACCAAATATTTTATATCCCATAATTATGGCTAAAATATTATAAAAAAACATAAAATAAATCATTATTATATCAGAGATAAAATAAGAATTATTTGTAAATAAATTACATAAACGAGCACTTGTTAAAGCTAATCCATCAGTTCCACCTATATTTAATTTACTACCCAAAGTAAATACAAACATAGTTATTGCTAAAATAATATCATTTATAATAAGTATTAACCATTTATTAAGATTATTTAGATAAAATTTTGGTTCTTTATTCATATTTTTATCCTTTTTAAGCAAAAGATTTTGAATTAAAATTAATTAATTATCACTCCTTAAAAAAGCATTAATAAAATCATCTAATTCGCCATTCATAATATCAGTTATTTGAGAACTTTCATAATTAGTACGATGATCTTTGACTTTTTGATAGGGATGAAAAATATAACTTCTAATTTGCGATCCCCAACCAATTTCTTTTTGATCTGATTTCAAATTATCTTCTTTTTCTTTTTGCTTTTGCAAAGCTAATTGAAACAATTTAGTTTTCAAAATTTGTAAAGCTTTTTCTTTATTACGAATTTGACTTCTTTCGTTTTGACAATTCACTACAATACCAGTAGGTAAATGTGTAATACGAACTGCAGAATCAGTAGTATTTACATGTTGACCTCCAGCTCCACTACTGCGAAAAACATCTATTCTTAAATCTTGTTCTTGAATATCAACAGTAATTTCTTCGTTAATTTCTGGCAGAATTTCACAAGAAGCAAAAGATGTGTGTCTTTTGAAATTAGCATCAAAAGGCGATTTACGAACTAAACGATGTATACCTCTCTCAGATTTAAAATATCCATAAGCATAAATACCTTTAATTAAACAACTAACAGATTTAATGCCAGCTTCTTCGCCTGTCTGTAAATTTAAAATTTCCAATTGAAATTGTTTTTTTTGGGCATATTTTTTGTACATCCTAAAAAGAATTTCACACCAATCTTGAGATTCCAAACCACCAGCACCAGAATGTAACATTAAAATAGCATTATTTTCGTCATAAGTTTTGTTTAATAAAATTTCAATTTCTAGACTTTTAATATCTTGTTGTAATTTTTTCAATTCTAAAATTAACCAAGTTAAATTTTGTTGATCATTTATTTCATCGCTTGATGATAATAAAGTTAAAGCTTGATGTTGTTTTTGTAAATTAGTAAAATGATTAATTTTATTTTGTAACTGACTAAATTTCCGAGTAACATGAGCAGCTTCTTGAGGATTATCCCAAAAACTCGGTTTTGACATCAATAATTTAAAAGATTTTGCTTGTTCTAACAAATTCGAGACATCTATTTTTTGTTCTAGATTGAATAAAGTAGATTTTAAATTATTTAAAATTTGATGAAATTCATATTTTTCCATTATAAAAAATTATCCCCTCTGGAAATTATATTTTTTTTAATTAATCCCAAGGTTTTTTAATATATTTTTTATTCTTTATTTTATGTTTATCATTTGATTGTGATGATTCAATAGAATTTAAATCATATAACAAATCTTCGAAAAAATTTGATTTTAAAACAATTTTGGCAATATCTTGAGAAATATTTCCAATCATACGATTAAAAAATTTTTGACCTTCTTGTTGATAAACAATTAAAGTATTTTGTTGTCCATAACTTAAAAAATTAATACTTCTTCTTAATAAATCCATATCATTCATATGACGTTGAAATTTAATATCAATATTTTTTAATATAATTAGTCTAATAATATTTAAATACTGTTGTATATCAGATTTAGCAAATTGTTGTTTTTGTACGTCCAAAAGATGACGAGCTTTCTTCAAAATAATAGATTCTATTTTCGAATAAGATAAATCTTTTTGATTATTTACTTGAAAATCTACTTCTTTTAAAGCATTTCTAGGAAAAAGCTTAATTTCAAAATAATTAATTAATTCTTTTATAATACTTTTTTGATCTAATTTTTTATATTTGCTTTTTTGCATCAAATTAATAAAATTTTTAACTTCATTTTTCAAAGTTTTAATAATAATATTCCATAAAACTTCTTCAATTCTTTCAGAAGCTAAAATTTCTTTACGTTGTTTGTAAATAATATCTCTTTGCAACTGTAAAACAGAATCGAATTTTAAAACAAATTTACGATATTCAAAATTAGAAGATTCTATTTTTTTTTGTATATTAGTAAATAAATTAGTTAAAAAACGAGAAGATACTGCATTATTTTTTTGTTGATTACTGTCTTGCAACAAACTAACTAATTTACTAACTTTATTAGAACCGAAACGTTTTATTAAATCATCTTCTGCAGAAACAAAAAATTTAGTATAACCAGGATCGCCTTGTCTACCTGAACGTCCACGTAATTGATTATCAATTCTTCGAACTTCATGTCTTTCTGTTCCTAAAACAGCTAAACCGCCTAATTCCGCAACACCTTCCGCTAAACGAATATCTGTTCCTCTTCCGGCCATGTTCGTTGCTATAGTAACAGCGCCTTTATAACCGGCTTTAGCTATTATTTCAGATTCTTTTAAATGATTTTTAGCATTTAAAACTTCATGAGATATTTTATTTTTTTTTAAATACTTGGAAATTTGCTCTGATACTTCAACACTGACAGTACCTATTAAAATTGGTTGTTTTTTTAAATGTCTTATTTTAATTTCTTCTATTAAAGCTGTCCATTTTTCCTTTAAAGTTAAAAAAACTACATAAGGAGCATCTTCACGAATCATTTTTTTATTAGTAGGTATTTGAATAACTTTCATATTATATATACTAATAAATTCTTTTTCTTCGGTTTTAGCTGTTCCAGTCATACCGGATATCAATTTATAATTTCGAAATAAATTTTGATATGTAATCATAGCAGATGTCTCAGTTTCCGCTTTAATAAGACAATTTTCTTTCGCTTCTAAAGCTTGATGTAAACCATCACTAAACTGTCGACCAATCAAAGCGCGACCTGTAAATGGATCAATAATGACAATGTTATCATTTTGCACTAAATAATCTTTGTCTTTTTCCATAATAAAACAAGCTTTTAAAGCATTTTTGATAAAATGTAATAAAAAAGAATTTTTATTGCTATATAAATTATGAATTTTAAAAAATAATTCTGCTTTACGAATGCCTTCTTCAGTCAATTCAATAGTTTTTGATTCTAAATCGATTAAATAATGTTCAGATTTTAAGGATTTAGCGAAACGATCAGCATCTCTATAAAATTTAAGACCAGATTGTGTATTATTAGAAATAATTAAAGGAGTTCTAGCTTCGTCAATTAAAATAGAATCAACTTCATCAATAATTACATAACCATATTCACGAGTCATTAAAACATTATTAATATCACTTTCCATATTATCTTTTAAATAATCAAATCCGATTTCACTATTAGTAGAATATAAAATATCACAATTATAAGCTATTTTTTTTTCTCGAATAGTTTTATTTTTAAGATTTAAACCTACACTTAAACCTAAAAAACGAAAAATATCTCCTATAACGCCTTCCGCTTCACGTCGTGCTAGATATTCATTAACAGTTACAATATGAACGCTCTCGCCTCCTAGAGCATTTAAATATGCCGGCATAACAGCTGTTAAAGTTTTGCCTTCTCCAGTCTTCATTTCTGCAATATTTCCCTTATGTAAAACAATAGCTCCCAATAATTGAACATAATAGGGTGTTATTTTAGCTACTCTAGTAGAAGCTTCACGCGCCAAAGCAAAAGCTTCAACCAAGATACTATCTAAAGACATACCATCTTTTAATTTTTGTTTTAATTTAAGAGTTTCTTTAGGAAAATCTTCATCTTTTAATTGAGACATAATATTACTGAATCGATCAATTTTATCAGCCACTTTTTTAACTTTTTTCAAATATCTTTTAGAAGGATTACGAAATTGTCTAAAAAAGCCTAACATTGTTTTTACAAATTTTAATATCATTAGATTATAATCCTTTTTTCAATATTATAGATTTAATTAATAATTTGTTCCTAAATATTTATTTAGAAACAAAATTTTTATAACAATGCACTTGTATATATTTTAATTACAATTATAAATGATAATTATAAGTTTTATCCTATTAATTATATCAAAACTGCTAAAAAAAATATATTTTTAATTAATTATTTATTAGTCGCCTAATATCATTGCAAAAAATATATTTTAAAAACAATGAATAGTTGATTTATTTCTAATATATTAAATCTTCAGAAAATTATTCATCTTACAAAATAATAAAAGTAAAAGAGTGCTTTTTTTATTTCTAAAAAAAGCACTCTCGAAATAAATTACAAAAAATTTAAATAATTATATTAATAAAAAAACTTGATTTTTTTATTTATTTTGATTAATTAAAATATCTTTAATTTCTTTTAAAATTTTAACTTGTTCATGTTCAATAGAAATTTTATTTTCATTTTGATTTTTTTTGCTAAAATATTTAGAAAAATATAAAACAATTAAATACAAAATAAATGAAACAGATAAAAAATCAAAAACATTTTGTAAAAAAATGCCATAATTCAAATAAATATTATTTTTTAATTGCCAATTTAAAGTTTGTAAAGAAGAACCTGTATCACTAAAAAGATAATTAATAGGAGGCATAATTATGTCAGTAGCTAAAGAACTAACTACTTTAGTAAATAATTGTCCCAATATAAAAGCAACTGCTAATTGAACAATGTTACCCTTATTAATAAAATCCTGAAAGCCTTTTTTAAACTCTTTAACTTTATGTAAATTAATATTTTCAGATGGCATCTGTACACCTCTTTTTTTAATAAATTTTTTTAAATTTGAAAAAAATTAACAATATCTATAGTATTTTATTATATATTTTTTGTCTTTAAAAATGTTTAAAATTTATGAATTAAATATACTTCAATATTTTAATAAAAGTATTTAATAAATAAAAAAACCAAAAGGTTTTTAATTTTAACTCTAAATTAGAAAATTTATATATAGTGAAATATCCGAATATATTCTAAACTAAAAAAATCAATATGTCAAATAATACCAATAAATATAAGCTATAAAATAATTTAAAAAACAATAATAAATCATTATAAAATATAATTTAGTACAAAAATGAAAATAAAACATTAAATATTTATTAGAATAAAAAATAAATTTTTCATTTAAATTTATAAAATTAATAAATTAATAAATAAGGAGAGAAAATCATGGAAAATCTTGAAATACAATTAAGGAGAGAAAATCATGGAAAATCTTGAAATACAATTTACATAGTATCACATTATTTTTTATATATTTATTTATACTATTAACAATTTTATTACTCTACTTTTTTTATAAATGAAGTTATTTTTGCGGACTTAATAATAAAAACATTATTTTGCTTTTAATCTTATGTTGTTAATTGGATTAGGTGGAATTATTTATGTATTTATAAGTCATCAAGCAGGAATTATCAAAAAAGATCAAAATAAAAATATAATAGATGAAAAAATAAAAATTTTATTATTTTTATTATATAAATATATCAAAACAAATAAACTACAAAAAGTTAATGACAAATTTAATTGATCTATTAATAATTATATGAAAATCAACTTCTTGAGTTAATTTTTTTAAATAAATAAAAATTATCTAAATTTTCCAAAATATTTTTTAACTAAAATTATTTTTAATATCGAAACTTAAATGAATAATTTGAAATTCCTTTGCACTTAATTTCGTTTTCATTTTTTTTAAAAAAGTTCATGATGAATTTGTTTTAACTAACGTTGATGAGGTTTTAGGGGGGGATTGAAGGTGAATGACTTGTTCTAATTAGTTCACTGATTTCAAATTTGATAACAGGAGTAGCATAGGTAATAAATTCACAACCTAAATCTTCGTAATTATCGGAGGGCTTTTATTAAGTCTAAAATCCCTTCTTGTTCTAAATCGGCTCGGATTAAACAACGCGGATAATATTTAAATTGATAAACTATTTTTTTTAACTAAAGGCAGATGAAGTTCAATTAATTGATCTCGTATTGCTAAATTCTTTTTATTTTTTAAAAATTCTTTAAATAATTTTTTTCTCAACATTCAATTCCTTTCTAAAAACATTTTTAGAAAAGACAGGAAATTATTTTTTTTAGTCTTTTAAAACAAAAAAAGACTAACTTAACAGTTAGTCTTCAAAAATTTTTAAAAAGTAAAAAAAGTGTCTAAAGTTTTTGAACACCTCAGTGTAACCCAACTATTTTCTCAATCCCAAATAGAAATTTAAAAAAAGAAAAGATTCAAGCAATTATCGCCTTAAATAATGACGAAATAGGCCGAAAACGAAGTAAAGCCTTAGGCGAACAAATTAAAAAAGCTAACCTCATATATGACATATATGAAATCGGAAAAATGTTACCCCCTTATGACCAAACTTGTAAAGATATCAATGATTTATTACAAAAATACCGAAAAAAGCTTATCAAAAATGTTTTTTAGATCCCTTATCTCTCTTATGAAGAAGCTACAAAGAAAATCATCGTTGATTTATCTGTTCATTTCTTTGAAGAAGACAAAGTCGAAACAATCAGTTAAATTATTACTTTTTTACATTTATATCACATCTATATATATAAATACATTAATATACCCCATAAACGCTCATATAACCCTAAATTTTGCAATTTAATTTTGTAAAAAACTTAAGGATTTTTATTTTTTTATTCATTTAACAAATAAAATAAAAGGATAAAGCTTATAAAAAAACAAATTAAAACACTAGAAAAAAAACAAAAAAATTTAACCAACAATTCCCTATTTTGAAAAAAATATTACAATTATATAATTGTAATATTCAAAGTATTTTGAATATGGAGTTTGTTATGGAAAATTAAGAATAAACAAAATTAATATTTTTAATGTTTTAATTATATGATAGAATAAAAAAGTCAAGCAAATATATTGTAAATACTTCAAAAAATCTTTCCGAGTTATAATAGAGAATATATTTAAAAATAATTGGTAAAGATAATTGGTCTTGAGATGCAAAAATTAAAAAAAATCAAATTATTACAAAAAATGATGGAAAAGCTTAAACAAATTGATAAAAAAATGGTTTTTTTATTTAGTCAACCAATTCCAATCAACTCTAAATTTAACCACCATTTTATAAACCATCCAAATTAACCGAAATACTTATTATTATTGGTTAAAAGTCCAAAATAAACTAAAGGAAAAAGAAGAAAAATATTTGTTACAACAAAAATGGATTAAAGCTTTATGTTTAAACTATCAATATTTTTGCGGGCATCGCAAAATCACCGATTTATACCAAAAAACTTTTAACGAAAAGATTACTAAGAAAAAAGTTTATACCATTATATCAGAAAAATAAGAACAATAAGAAAATAATAATAAATAGCTAATTAGCCGTGAGAGGAAATTAGTTCTCGAAAGAGAATAAATTAGGGAAAGCCAAATGCCGGGAAACTTGCTTGTCCGATTTGGACGGAAACTAACAGCAAACACAAAACGCTTTATAAAACGGAATTAATCTATCCGTATTAGCCATACCACTTTAATAATTTCAAAAGATAGATTTTTTTGATAAAGAAAATAATAATAAATTTATATTTCAAAAGAAAAAAAACAAAAAAAATACATAAACTCCTTGAACCTTTCTTAATCTGATACAAAAAACTACTATTTGGACGAAGCTTTTGTTGATAACACTCATTCAAAATTAATCAATTTCCTCTTTAACTTTAACACTTTTCGTAAAACTTTATCTATCTCCAAAAACAAAACATAATAAGAATAAATATAAAATGAAAGAAATCGAAATAATAAAAAACAAGTTCTTAATGTTAACAAAATAATATAAATTTCAAATATCATTAAAATTTAAAGAAATCAAAGGAGATTTAATTAATGTTTACATTAAAAAATTACTCGAAAATAATAATTATTTATTTACTAATCTGCTCAGGAATATTATTTATTTTTCATAATAATAAAGTTATAGCGATGGGCAATAAACATAGCCATAATAAGGAAATTTCTAATGATAAAGAATATGATTCTTATATAAAAGCAGAATATATCATACAAAATGAATTAACACATTTTAAACTTAATAACGAAAAACAAGCCGAACTTTTAAATAGACAAAATTCTATTACCACAGAAATCAATAAATATAATAACAAGCAAAAAAATAATCAATTATTGACCACTTGCACTAATCAACCTGAAAGTTCTCGACAAAATATAATTGATACAATAGAAAATAATTACACTAATTCATCAGATAATAATCTTCAATATATGAATTTAAGAAAAAACTCTTCTAATATCCTTTCGATTGATCGCACTGAACCCATATTTTGTGACAACTTTTAAGAATATTAATAATCATCTCGATCGCTATTTAAGTCGGAAATATCTCAGCTTTTCTCGTGAACCAAACTTTTTGGAACTGCGCTATTTGTAGAAAGTTAAATGTCCAATAAAAGTTTTACTCAAGACAAAAACCAAAATTATTTTGCCTCCTCACTTATTAGTTAACCAAAAAAAAGAAAAAACTCGTCTCTAAAATAAATTATTTTTTTA
>NZ_JAOSIT010000011.1:0-18137 GCF_030586975.1 Candidatus Phytoplasma gossypii
AAGTCGGATTATCTTCTCATGATAAAAAAATAGACCCTATCGGTACTTGTGTTGGCGAAAAAGGTTATAGAATTAAAAATATTTTAAACATTTTAAGAGGTGAAAAAATAGATTTATTTAAATGGAGTTTAGATATAGAAAAATTAATTATTAACGCTTTAAAACCTGCTCAAATTATTCAAATTGTAAATTTAGATTTTGAACAAAAAATTGCTTTAGTTTCTGTAGCAGCTGATCAAGTAGCTTTAGCTATTGGTAAATTAGGCCAAAATCTTAAGTTAGCGATGCAAGTTACTCAATGGCAAATAGAAATTAAAACTAATTAATAATTTTATTTAGTTTATTTACTAATAAAATTTTTAAATTATCTTTTTATTGTCAACTTATAGATATATAGTTAATATATATTAAAAATCCGTTAAATATAAATCTAGGGGGGGAGAAAAAAATAATTTATATGCAAAATAAAAAGAAACAAGAAGATCATCAAAAGGATGATAAATCAAGTATTTCGTTGATAAGTGATTATGTTTATAATTCTGATCATACTATTAGGGAGTTAGCTAAAATTTGGAATTTTTCCGAAAAATTTTTAATCGGGACACTCGGAAAATTAGGAATAAAATGCAAAAAAAATCAATCTTTAACAAGAGATTTGATTGAATTATTAGGTTTAAAGTTAAATATTAATATTATTGATGATTTTATAGTTAATGAAGAAAATATAATTAATAAAACACCAATAGAAAATTTAATAAAGCGTTCTCCTATTGTGACAATAATGGGTCATGTAGATCATGGCAAAACCACTTTGTTAGATGTAATTCGTAAAACGCGTTTGGTTGATCAGGAAGTTGGCGGTATTACTCAAAAAATAGGTGCTTATGAAGTTGTTTATAATAAGCGAAAAATTACTTTTATAGATAGCCCTGGTCATGAAGCTTTTACTCAAATGCGTAGTAGAGGAGCTCAAATAACTGATATTTGTGTTTTGGTGGTAGCTTGTGATGATGGTGTTCAAGCCCAAACTTTAGAATCCGTTACACATGCTCAAAAAGCCAATGTTGATATTATTATAGCTCTGAATAAAATAGATAAAATTCCTAATCAAAAAGAACGTATCATGTCAGAATTGTCTGAATATAATTTAATTCCTAAAGAATGGGGCGGAGATACTTTTTATATAGAGATTTCTGCATTAAAAGCTCAAGGTATTGATAATTTATTAAAAACTATTTTGTTAGTAAATGATAAACATCCTAGAATCATTAGTTATAAACAAAATGTTCTAGGAACAGTTTTAGAAGCTAGTTTAATCAAAAATAAAGGTTCTGCGGCTACTATTATTGTTAATCAAGGAGTTTTAAAAATTGGAGATATTGTTGTTGCTGGTCATGCTTATGGCAAAATTAGATCTTTAGAAAATGATATTAAAGAAAATATTCAACAAGTTTTTCCATCACAACCTGCAGTTATTTATGGTTTTAAACAAATTCCTCAAGCCGGCGATTTATTGATAGTTGCGACTAATGAAAAAATAGCCAAACATATTATAGAAATAAGACAACAAAAATTTCAAGCAGAAAAACATCAAGAAATTAAACAAAATGTAGAACGAAATTTTATGGAAGATTTATTACAAGAAAATTTGTCCCATTCGGTATTGAATTTTGTTTTAAAAACAGATACACAAGGTATGATTGAGGTTATAACAGAATCATTGAAAAATTTAAATTTTCATGGGGTTAAAATTAATTTTATTAAAATGGCTACTGGAGCGTTAACAGAGAATGATATTATGTTAGCTAATACTTTTCAAGCTATTATTATTAATTTTAATAATTTAGTAGATCGTAATATAATAAAATTAGCTGATAGTTTAAAAGTAGAAATAAGAAATTACCAAATTTTATATCATTTAGTCGAAGATATTGCTAAAAAATTAAAAACTTTGTCCAAGCCTATTTTAAAACTTAAATTTACAGGAAAAGCTGTTATTATTCAAGTTTTTTACAGAAGTGATAAAAATAATATAGCCGGCTGTCGAGTTATAAATGGTGTTATTTATAACGAATCTTCTGTTCAAGTGAAACGTCAACAAAAAATAATTTATCAAGGAAAAATTATTTCTTTAAAACATTTAAAAAATAATATTGATTGCGCTAAAAAAGATAGTGAATGTGGTATTGTATTTAAGGATTTTAATGATTTTCAAATAGATGATATAATAGAGGCGTCTCGAATGGAGGAAGTAGTTAATGAATAATTTAATAGTAGGAAGAATGTCTAGTATTATTCATAGAGAATTAGTAAGTATTGTTAATAGAGTAATACAAAATTCCCAAATAGGTTTTATTAGTATTACAGATGTGAAACTTAATAAAGATTTTTCTTTAGCTAAAATTTTTTATACTATTATCGATAAAAAACCTGAAATTTTAAATTTAGCAAAAAATACTTTAGAAGAAAATAAAAAAGTTATTCGCAAAGAATTAGCCATTAAAATAAGAAAAAAAATTTGTTATATTCCTGATTTAATATTTAAATATGATTATGAGTTGTTACATGGCCAACGCATAGAAGAATTATTAAATAAATTAAATAAATTAAATAAATAAATTACTAATCAATATATTATCTTTTTTATATAATTGTGATTTTGAAAATTTATATATTCAAGTTGGGCGCCAAAGAGGCCTAAATTTCGCGCTATTTAACCAATAGCCAGGGTCGATAAACCCTGAAAGGAGATGGTCGGTACAGTAAACGAAAGAATGCTGGATTATAGCAGACCATAAAAGCGGGTTGCGACGAAAGCAAATTAGTCAAGATGACTCCGCCACCGAATAATTCGATGGAGAAGCCTACAATGGCCTAAGAAGGAAAACTGATGTAATCTAATAACCTGTTACGGAAGTTGCTTAAACGGACAGTCCAGAATCTATCAATATTTGCGATATGTATTGGATAACTTATCAAACAAAAACCTGGAATCAACCTCTTAAAAAAAGATACTTCCCCTAAAGAATTAAGGTCGAAATTTAGCGTAACTTGGATAATCCTAAAACTAAGTAATTAAGTTTACTAATCCGGAAATAAAAGCTCGGATGGTCAAGGATAAAGTATCTTTATAGTAGTCGTAAGGGTAAACCTAAATTTGGAATAATTTAGTTAATCGGCTTACCGAGAAGAGAGTTAATGACTCTTATAGGGCGAAAGAAGAAAGTAATTTACTATTTATTCAATGGTATCGAGGAAGGGGTTGATAAATGATGTCAACAACGGTTTCACTAGAAACTAAACTTTCACGAACATTGAATAGAATTCAATATTGTTCATCGAATGGCTACTCTCTAAAAAGAGAACTCTAGCAGGGAATGAATAACTTTTATAACACTTCGAAGAATCACCATTAACAAAGGTACGGCTACGCCAGGAATTGACAATGAAACCATCAATGGTATTAATCTCGAAAGACTAGAAAGATACCATCAGGAATACGTCAATAACGGTTATAACCCCAAACCAGTTAAAAGGATTCTCATTCCTAGTGATAATAAAGGAACCAGACCCCCTTGGGGGTTACCGACCATCAAAGATCGGCTGATACAAAAATGCCTGGAACAACTTTTAACTTCCCATTTCGAAAATATCTTTTCAGCATGGAGCTTGGGGTTTAGAACCAAAAAATCCTGTCATGATGCCATCAAACGCGTCAAACAAAGATTTAAAGGTATCGATTATATTGTCAAAATCGACCTAAAAGGCTACTTTGATACGATTAATCATGATATTCTCATGAGAACCTTAAATCGGTTCATCAAAAAGAGTAAAGTCCTCTCAACCATTAACAAATGGCTAAAAGCTGGCTTCATGAAGGATGGAATCAAATATGAATCTTTATCGGATTCTCCTCAAGGAGGAATAATTTCTCCTCTGTTGGCGAATGTATATTTACATGACATCGACCTAAAAATGGATGAACTAATCAAAGAAGGAAAACCAATTTGGAAGAATAACTCAGAATATGGGAAAGCATGGCGCAAAAAACCAGCACCATCAACTGGGGACTGATAGTCTCATCAACCTAAACCCAAAAACAAGAATTGAGTACATCCGCTACGCTGATGATTTTATCATTGGTGTTAAAGGCGAGTATGACCAAGCTGAAAGGATTAAGAATCAAGTAACGCAATGGCTAGAGCAAGATCTAAAACTTACCATAAATAAGAATAAATCGAAAATTGTAAAAGCTAGTAAAGGAACAAAGTTCTTATCATACATGGTAAAGGTAAACCCCACCAATAAAACTCGTACAAGGAAATCCACAAAGAATTCCTTAAACGGAAAAGTTCAAATCCAGATTCCCAAAGCGAAAGCCAAAGAATATGGAGATGAATATAATTGGTTAAGAGAGGGAAAGGCGAGATATGACGAAACATTAGCGAATAGGGGGGGCGAGTTAGAAATAATCCGGACCTATAAAACAATTGTCTGAGGAAATTCGCCTGATACTTTTGTTTAGCTAACAATCTAGGTGTTTAACCCATTTAAACTATCTAGCTGAAGATAGCTGTTTGAAAACACTGGCAAGGAAAACAAAAACGTCAATTGCCGGAGTTCGGAAGAAATGTAAGATAGGTTCAATTTGGGGTATCTCTTATACTAATAAAGGAAAAACCCCCAATATGAACCATGGGTTGTTTACTCTTGGGACAAGATTAAAAAAATTTGTAACTACAAGGAAAATCCTGATATTACTATCGATAAATTTATATTTCAAGGTCGCACGAATCTAACCGACTGTTTAAAAGCGGAATGTTGTGAGAATTGCGACAAAATAACCCAACTTCAAATTCATCATGTTGGGGCGATTCGCAAGGCTAATCGCCAAAGGATCATGAATAAAAGAAAAAAAGTATTGTGTAAAGTTTGTCATCGGAAGATAACCAACCAACAAATACATGATATCATAAAGAACAAGAACAATAAGAATAAATAGCTAATTAGCCGTGAGGGGAAATTAGTTCTCGAAAGAGAGTAAATTATGGAAAGCGGTGTGCTCGGAAACTTGCTCGCACCGTTTGAACGGGATGCTGATTGTAAATAAAACAGCAAATATAAATCGCTGAATAAAAAGCAATTAATCTATCCTTATTTAAATCATTAGAGGCTATTTTATATGTTTGCTGAAGTGTTAATTGATTTATCATTAAATTCTTCTTTTTCATCTTTTGATTATATTATTCCTGAAAAAATGAGAAATTTAGTCCAAGCAGGTACTAGAGTTATTATTCCTTTTAGAAGTACTGTACGTTTAGGTTATGTTCTTGCTATTAAAGAAAGTAGTATATTTGCTAATAAAGAAATAATAGAAGTTCTTGATTTAGTACCTTTTCTAAATCAAGAATTTTTTTTATTAATTAATGAATTGCTAAAAGTCCCCTTTAATTCCAAAATTTCTGTTTATAGAACGGTTTTGCCTAAAAATTTATTAACTTCTTATGTTCGTAAAATTTCTATTTTAAAATCTAATTTGGTACCATCGGAATTGGAAAAGTATTTAATCGACAAAAAATTTTTGTTAAATGTTAAAAATAATTTTCAGATTTCTCTTTTAAGAAAATTAAAAAGAGAAAAAATTATTGAAATGTCTATTGTTCCAAAAAAAGAACTTTCTCAATTGTCGTATGATCATATTAAATCTTTAATTTCTCAAGAAATAATACAAAATAATTCTTTTAATTTAAATTATCAAACAAGTTCCGCAGATAAAAAAGAAATGTTAAAAATTTCTTTAACCAGGCAGCAACAAAATATTTTTAATAAATTTTTACTAGATCAATATAAAACTTATTTATTAATTTATTCTTTAGAATCTGATAAATTAAAAATCTATTATAAATTAATTCAAGAAAATTTAGTTAAAAAAAAACAAATTCTTATTTTGGTTCCCGAAATCATTTTAATTGAACATTTAGTTAGAAAGATTAAAATACAATTTCCTGATATTAAGATATTTGTTAATCATGGTGGTATTAAAAATAATTTTAAAAATTCTAAATTAAAACAATTAAATGTGGATTTGATAATAGGAAATAATATTGCTATTTTTTCTCCTTTTATAAATTTAGGGATTATTATAATAGATGATGAGCATCATGAATCTTTTATTGAAAAAATAAAAATGCCTTATTATGATGTGAGAGAATTAGCTCAAATAAGAGCTAATTATAATCGAATACCATTGATTTTATCCAGTTTATCGCCATCATTAACAAGTTATTATCGAGCTAAAATATTAGGCGAATATATTTGGTTAAATTTACAAAATACCGAAAATAAATATGATATTCAATTAATTGATATGAAAAAAGAATTACAAGAAGGTAATATATCACCTTTATCTTTTGCTTTAACCGAATTATTAATGGAAAATATTAAATTAAAATTAAAAAGTTTATTATTTGTTAATATTAAAGGTTTTTCGCGTTTGGTTTTGTGTTTGCATTGTGGTTATATTCCTAAATGCTCTAATTGTGGTTGTATTTTACATTATTATATTGATCCTAAAATATTAAAATGTTCTTTTTGCGGTTACAAAGAGAAATTTTTCGAACATTGCTATTTATGCCAACAAAAAACTATTTCTAGTATGTTTTCAGGTATTTTATCTATTGAAAATTTTTTAAAACAAAAAATACCTGAATCTTGTATTTATTGTATAGATTCAGATAATATTCGAAATTTTAACATGAAAGAGTATGAAAATATTATATCTGATTTAAATAATAATAAAATAGATATTTGTTTAGGTACTACTATGATAATTAAAAATGGTCTTTCTTGGCCAACGAATTTATTAGGAATTGTTTTATTTGATTCATTATTAAATATAAATCATTTTACAGCCTCAGAAAAAGCTTTTCAAATTTTAGTACAATTAATATATAATATGCCTAAACAATCTCGTATTATAATACAAACTCATAATACTAATAATTATATTTTAGATTCTATTGTAAATAATAATTTTGAATTTTTTTATGAAAAAATCTTGCGAGAACGCCAAATTAATAATTATCCTCCTTTTATGTTGATTAGTAAAATTTTGATTATGCATCCGAGTATTATGAAAGCGCAAGATATAGCTAATAAAATTAAGATTATTTTGCAAAACAATTTGTCCATTGATATAACTGTTTTAGGCCCTTCTATAGCTAAACGTTATTTTCAATTTATAAAGAAAAAAATTTTTTATCGGGTATTTTTGACTTTAAAATATAAACATTGGCCTTTAAATTTGGATTTTTTAAAAAAAGATTCTTTTGATAAAAATACTCATATTATATTTGATCGTTTTGATACTTTAACAGATCTTGATATTGTTACTTTTTTTTAATTTTTATTATTTTTTATATATTCATTTGTTTTATTAATGATTTAAAATTTATTTTTTATTTTTAATGTTAAATTTATTTTCTTTACCTTGATATAGATTAATAATATTTTTTTTATGTTTTATGAAAATTAAAACAGTTATAATTGCTATCATTATAGAGTTATATAAATTTCTTTTTGTTATATATAAATTAATATTAGTAATAATCGTAGCAATTAAAGAAGCTAAAGAAGCGTAACCAGTTAATTTTACTAAGATTGCAAAAATTATAATACCTAAAATCCCGATCCAAAAATGAATTCCTGAAATCACTCCAACAGAAGTTGCTATAGCTTTTCCTCCTTGGAAATGATTAAAAACAGAAAACATATGTCCTAAAATAGCGCAAACCCCTAATATTATTGTTTTTTCTTTGGGAAATAAACTTAAATTATAATTTTTAAAAATAAAAACAGGTAAAAATCCTTTGAGAAAATCTAATAAAAAAGTTAATAAACCATATTTAAAACCTAAAATTCTTGTAACATTGGATGCTCCGATATTTTTAGATCCTAATAAATTAATTTTTTTATCATTATAAATGCCTATTAATAAACCGAAAGGAATAGAACCTATAAGATAGCATATTATACAAATGATAATATTTTCTAAAGATAATTGAAACATATTTTTTGATTCTCTCTTTTATATTCATTTGAAAAAAAGCTTTTAGTATTTTAATTTTTATTCAAAATTATGTTAATTAAAAATTATAAAAAATATTTAATTAAATTGAAAAAAATTTAAATAATTTTCAGAATAGGTTATAATTTTTTTATGTTCAAAAAATATTTAATACTACAAGTTATAAAAACATGTTTTGGCAAAAAAAAAAAAATATTTATTTCCATTACTTTATTACGTTTAATATTGTTTACTTTCTGTTTTGTGTATTGTAACGTGTGGAATGATATATTTGATTTTAAAAAGCAATTTTTTCGATGGTTTCGTTTATGTTTTATTATTATTGTAAAACATGTTATTGCTTTTTTTGTTCTAATATATGCGATGTATTTTGTTATTGTTTAAAATTTAAACAGAAAAGACAATATTTTCATTGATATGAAAATCTTAAAAAAATTTATTTGAATTTGAAAAGAAAAAAATAAAGATCAACAATATATTAATAGTTGATCTTTATTCAATTTAATTGATTTCTTATAATAAAAAGAAATTTTATGTCATGTAGATACTACGAAAAGCTATATTTGCGATGACATATACCAAAGGTCCTGTTAATCTAGTGGCTATCATTGCAAAAGGTAATAAATTCATTCTATGAGATATGGTCATTACTCCTACATTACCTGCTCCACCAATACTGTAAGATGAAATTCCTGATGTTAAAGCCGTTTCTAAAGGATAAAATCCTAATTTCGGTGCCATGAAAAATGTAATTAAGGTAGCAATTAATAAAGAAGCGTATACAATTACTAAAATACTTGGATTTAAAACTGTTTCTTTTAATTGTTGGAAATTTGTAGTTAATCCTAAACCTACCAATACAGCACTTGTGAAATTTTCTGTCATGAATTTGCCAGATTGAGTAACAGCGTTTTGATTTTCTTGAGACATTAGGTCAAATATTTTAATTATTAATAATAAAATTATCATATAAACCATTGGGTCCATTTTGCCAAATAATAATTGATTTATCATGCTGCCTACAGAATAAAGCGCAAAAATAATTAACCATCCCATGCATATTGTTTTAAAATCTTTTATTTCTTGTATTTTAGCCGTTTTTATTTGATCTTTTGGATTCGAATTAGAAGAAGATTTTTCTAATTGTCCTTGACCACTATATTTGCTTTTATCAAACATAATATAAAGCAATCCTGCTATAAAAATACTTAGTGTACGAGCTAGAACTAAAGGGCCTAGAATAGCAGTTCTAATAGTTGAAGCTTCAGCTTGAAAAGCTTCTTTATAAATTCCATTAGCAAAACCGTTAATTCCTAAATTAGTACCTCCATTAGTCAAAGGCACGAATACAAAAAATATTGAATCTAATATAGGACCTTTACTAAGTTTTTGAAATATTTCTGGACATTGATAATTTAATAAATATCCTAATCCGCCAATAGTTAAACAACATATAAAAACACTACAAATTGTCAAAGGAACAAATTTTATTAAAGATCTTTTTAATAGTTGTCTATCTACACTTAAAAGACTGCCTGCTATAACAATAGTTATAAAAAATTGTGAAAAATTAATACCTATTCCATAGTCATTATTAGGTTTATTAAAAAATCCTTTATCGATATATTCAGCTAGTTGTTTTGGTATCCATCCTTTAAAAACTAAATAAGATGGTATAAAAATACAAAGTAAAAAACCTAAACCTAATTTATTTAAACCGGGAACTTTAGAACCTATATAGCTTAAAGTAATGCCTAACATAGTTATTAAAAATAAAGGAGTTAATAAAGGATGATAGAACTTATTAATTTTATCTGGATAATGCGCTATGCAAAAAATATTTAATCCTAATATTAAAAGTAATGTTGAAAAAAAAATGGGTTTAAAACCGAATATTTTAGTATTACTTTCTTTTTTTTGATTATTTGACATTTATTAGAATACCCCTTTCTTTTTTTGTAAAAATATATTTTATATTTCAAAATTGAATTTGTTAAAATTCAATTTTATTAATTATTTTACTTAATATTTTATTATAATGTTTAGCGACTTAAGGGAGCAATATAATATTATAAGATTAAATTTTTTGTATTTTAAGTGAAATTTATGGAGTTGTAAAATATTATAATGTTTAGATTTTAATTTAGGAATTTTTATTCCTTAAAAACATCCAACATAAGTCTATTTTAGCATAAATAAATTAAAAAAAATTTAAATTTTTTTGTTTTTAAATATATAATAGAGACAAATTTAAGTTATTTTTTTACAATTTTGTTAAAATAATCTTACTATGTTCTTGAAATTATAAATAGTAAAAATAATAAATTTTTATATAATTTTAATTTATATCTTTAAGTTTTAAAAAAATAATTATATATTTTATAATAAAAATTTCTGTTTCTTTGGTTTATATAAGATTTATTATAATTTTTTATTATTCAAATGTTGAATCCAATTATTTTTATTCAAATTTTATTTATAATTTTTAATAAATTTTTTACTTTTAATAATTAAAAAAACAAGAATTAGGAAGATAATGTCAGATGAAAAGAATATATTTTTTTGATATAGATCAAACTCTTTATCATAATAAAAAACAAATAATTTTGCCGCAAACCAAAAAATTAATTCTAGATTTAGCAAGGAAACCAGGTATTATTTTGGGTATTGCTACAGGAAGAAATTATCGTAATTTAAATGTTTTAGGAGATTTGATATCTTGCTTTCATTATTTTGTTATTATGAATGGTGCTGTTACTATATCTAAAAATGATGGTATTATTGATGAAAATCCTATTCCATCTGAAAATATCGAATGTTTTGTGAATAAAATTAAAAATTTTAATATTTTATTAGCAGGTGTTAATATCGATAAAGAAGTAATTTTATATAATCCTAATTTATCAGATAAATCTTTGGTTCGTTATTATCAAAAAGAATTAAATTATGTTTTAGATTATGATTTAAAATTAATGTCTAAGATCTATTTTATGGTCGCTTTAGGTTCGGATGTTAAGAAAATTAAAAATTTTAAGAATGATTTAAGTTTTTTAAATATATGCTTTTGGAATAGTCATGTAGATTTAACTGTTGATTATGTCAATAAATCTTATGGTATTGCAAAAATTAAATCTAAATATCCTGATTATCAATTAATTTGTACAGGAGATGGTAGTAATGATGTTGAAATGTTATCTTATGCTGATATTGGTATAGCTATGGGTAATAGTTTATATCCGCGTACTAAAGAAGTAGCTAAATTTATAGCTCCTCATATTGATTCAGATCAATTATATGATTTTTTTAAAAAAAATATACTTATTTAAATATAGATCAAAAATTTTTTTAAATTTTTTTAAATTTATGGCGATTTTTAAAATATTTTATATTTTGATTAAATTTAGGATTTTTTAATTCAGAATATTTTTAGGAAGCGAAATTATGGATCAAAAAACACAAGAGTTGCAAATATTTTCTCAGAAATTTAAAATTTTGAAAGAAAAGGAAAAAGATATTTTTTCCCGAATTATTAATAAATTATTTCAAGTTAATTATTTAACTTCTCAAAAAAATTCTGATTTAAATGATTATAGATTTATTTTATTACATCAAGAAATGTTTATTTATTTTTTGAAATTAATTGATTTTGAATTGGAAATTCATAAACATGATGAAGTTATTTTTCTTAAAAATGTTCAACAATTGAATAAATTAAGAATTAAAAAAGAAGAAAGTTTATTATTATTTTTGTTTAGAATTTTATTTCAAAAAAAGAAAGAATTAATGCCTTTAAATAATAAAATTGAAATTTTTTTACAAGATATTTATCTCGAATTAAAAAGTATCGGTTATGCCGAAATTCATAAATTAACTAAAGAAAAAATAAAGAATTCTTTAATTTTATTTAAACAATATAATATTATTGATTTTTCTGATTATAATCATTATTTGCCTAATGATTTGGTAATTCGTATTTATCCAACTATTTTGTATTTAATTAATTTGGGTATGCTGCAATATTATCAAGAATTATTTACTACGGATGTGAAAAATTAAAATGAAAAAATTGACGAAAATACAATTAGTAAATTGGCATTTTTTTGGTTTTCAAGTTATTGATATCGAAAATAATGCTTTGGTTTCCGGAGAAAATGGTTCTGGTAAATCTACTTTATTGGATGCTTTACAATATGTTTTGATAGGGGAGCGTAATCATGTTAAATTTAATATAGCGGCAAATGTTAATGCTAAACGTTCTTTAGAGAGTTATATGCGTTGCAAAATTGGAGCAGAGAATAAAGAATTTTTAAGAGATCAAGATGTTATTACACATATTTTATTAGAATTTTATGATAATATTAACAAAGAATATAGTATTTTCGGTTGCGCTTTAGAACTTTCCCGTAGTGGCCAATTAAAAGAAAAATTTTATTTTATAGAAAATATGAAGTTTATCAATAATATGTGTGTAGAAGATGATCAACCTAAAACTCAAAAACAATTGTTTCTTTTTTTAAGAAAATATGTTTCTGATTTTAATTTTTTTGATACTAAAAAACAATATCAAAACGCTATAGGTAATTATTTAAATATTAATATAAGCAAATATATCCAAATGTTACCTAAAGCTTTAGCTTTTAAACCACTTAATTTGCAAAATTTTGTTTTTGAGTTTCTGTTAGAACCTAATCCTATAAATATTTCGAGTTTAAAAAATAGCTTTAAACAATTGAAAAAATTAGAATTTCAAATAGAATTTGAAAAAAATAAATTATTTTATTTATCTAATATTATAGATGCTGATAAAAAATTTATTCATTTAAAAGAGCAGATTCAAATTTATCAATGTCTTGTATACAAGGTAAACCTTAAAAAAAATCATTTTGATTTGGATTGTTTTCGTTCCAAGAAGGAAGCTGATGAATTAAGTTTGCAAAAATTATTATTTAAGAAAGAACAAATTCATTTAACTATAGAAAATTTAAACAATGAATTATCTGTTTTGAAATCTAATGATAGGAACTTATTGTTGAATAATCTTCAAAAAGATTTAGTTTTTTATCAAAATATTGAACATACTTTGGAGGAAAAAATTAATTTATTTCGACATCAAATTCATCAAGAATTAATTAATTTAAAACAGCTACAAAATTTATCTTTTTCTGAAATTTATTTAGATAGTATCAATTGCATAAGTGATTTTTTAAATTTAGAATTGTCTGAAATTAAAATCAATTTACCCAAATTAAAATTTATTTTGGAAAAATTATGGCATTCGATATCAAAAGAAATAATTAATATTAATATACAAAAAAATGACTCTAATAAAATTATTTTAGATTTACAGAAAAAAATTTCAGATAAAGAAAAAGATTGTCGCATTCTTTCTTCTGTTATATCTGTTTATCCTCGTCATATACAAAATTTAATCGAAATTTTAAATAAAAAATTAAGCGATTTTTATAGTTTTTCGGTCAGTATTTATCCTTTATGCGAATTAATAGATATTAATGATAATTTATGGAGAAATGCTATAGAAGGTTTTTTAGGGAATAGAAAATTTAATTTATTGATAGAAAAAAATTATTTTGATCAGGCATTAAAAATATATAGCAATTTACCACAATCTGTAGATAATAATTTTTATGATATAGGATTAGTTAATGTAGCACAAATACCTTTAATTAAAGATAACTTTAACAGTTTATCAAATAAGATATCTTCTAAAAATGAAAATGCTTTAAAATATATTCGTTTGCTTTTGTCAAATATTATATGCGAATTAGATTCTGCAAATTTAAAAAAACATAAAATAGCTATCACTCCTGATTGTTTGGTTTATAGTCAATACACTTTGAGAAAAATTAATCCAAAATTTTATCAATTCCCTTATATTGGTAAGAATTCTATTAAGATGCGCAAAAATTTTATTCTATCAGAAATTCAACAGTTTAATTCTTTGTTATTACAACATCAAAGTTCATTAAATAAATATCAAGAAATTATTAATTTATTGAATAAAAGTAAATTAGCTAATATTTTAATTTCGGATAATTTTAATTTATATTCGGAATTATTTTCTATTAAAGAAAAAATACAAAATGTTTCCCAACGAATAACTCAATTAAGCTCCGATTTAAATTTGCGAGATATCCAAGATAATTTAGTTGCCATTCTGGATCAAAAAAAGAATCATAATGAACAATTAGAAAGAATTTTTTTTAAAATAGCAGATTTAAAAAATAATTTGAATAATTATGAATCAGAAATTCACAATACTCAAATTAATTTGTCTGAATTAAATCAAAAATTAAATTTTTTAATAGAAAAAAATATTTTTACTTCTATAGAAGAGAAAATAAATGTACATTTACGTAATTATTATCAAAAATATAATGATAATTATGATTTAATTTTAAATAAAATTCATGATTATTTAAAAAATATAGAACAGCAAAAATTAACTCAACAAATAGATTTAATAAATCAAATGCAAATTTATTTACAAAAATATAATATTTCTAACATTGAAGCTCGATTAGAAAGTTTAGGATATTTTTATCAAGAGTATAATTTCACAAATTCTCAAAATTTATCAGATTATGAACAAGAAGCTAAAGAATTAACTAATAAAACTGAAATAATTTTTAAAGAAGAATTTATTAATAAATTAAAAGAAAGCATAGATAATACTAAACAACAAATTCAGAAATTAAATCAATTATTAAGTGATAGACCTTTTGGTAATGATAGTTATCAAATACTTATTAAACCTTCTAATGATCCGGATTACAAAAGATATTATGATATAATTTCTAGTTATGAAAATAATGATTCCAAAAATAAGTTATTTGAAAGAGGTTTAATGTGCGAAAATATTTTGTTAGATGAATTATTTGATAAAATTATTTCTTCGGAAGAAGGTTATGAAGAAATAGCGGAATCTTTTTTAGATTATCGTAATTATATGACTTATGATATTCAAATAAAAGACATGAACAATAATTATTCTTTGTTTTCTAAAATTTTTCGTGAAAAATCTGGAGGTGAAACTCAAGTACCTTTTTACATTATCATGTCTATTTGTTTTGAACAGTTAAACAGTGCTAATGATAATCAAGGTTGTTTGGTTTTGTTTGATGAAGCTTTTAATAATATGGATGAAGCTAGAATAGAAGGCATGATGCGTTTTTTCAATTCTTTAAAGATTCAATTTATTATGGCCATTCCTCCGCAAAGGATTGTAGATATTTCTCCTTATGTGCAAACTAATTTAATTATTATTAAAGATGATAATCATGTTGTTGTTGAAAATTTTACAAGAAATATATTAAACCTTTAATTTTTTTATACAATCGTTTTTATTTTTAACTATCTTAATTATTAATTAATAAGTTTTTTGATTTTTAGTATTATTTTTTTGATTTCATTATATTTAATTAAAAAAGTTATTATTTTAGACATTTGATATTTATTCATATTTTTTATTTTTTGTTCATCAAATAAAATGGAAAAATTAATTTTTTTATTTTTTTGTCTTAATTTTAATAAACGTAATAAATAATTTTTTTGTTTGGATGTATAATGATGTGTATTCCAATATTGAGTTTTATAAACTGATTTGTCAGTTTCATGTAAATTTAACCAATCATTAGCAATAGCAAAACAATTATCTTCGTTTCCTTTAAATAAACATTTGGCTGTTTTGGGTTCTTTTTTTCCACCAATAGCTATGTAAATATTTTTATAATGAGTTATATAAGCCCAAGTATGAAAACCTGCTATATAATGTTTTTTATTATTAGCCAGATCATACCATTCAAAATTTGAATTTTGTAATACATCATATTTTTTCATTTTAATATCTTTTACGAATTGTATTTCTTTAGATTCTCTAGAATTAAATTCTGTATTGGTAGAATTTGTTTTATTTAAATGTTTTTTATTTGGATTTTCATATGGAGATAAATATTCAAATAAATTAGGATTATTTTGAATAGATGTTCCAAAATCTAGTATAATACAATCTTTTTTTGTGATATGAGGATATTTATTGTGATTTTTTAAAAGTCTTAAACCTCGACCGATCATTTGTTCTATTGTAGATTTAAACGAACTTGGGCGTAATAAGACCACGCATGAAACGATTTGGCAATCCCATCCTTCTGTTAATACATTAACATTAACGATAACTTGAATTTTTGTTTTATCGAAGTTTTTTAATATAATATTTCTTTTTTCGCTGTTATCGTTTCCTGTAATTAATTGAGCTTTAATACCAGCTTTTTTAAATGCTTCTGTTACATCATGAGCATGTTGGATGTTTGCGCAAAAAATTATAGTTTGGCGATTTTGAGCATATTTTTTCCAGTGATTAATTACTTCCGAATTAATAGCGGTTGTATTTATAATATCTGCTACTTTATTTAAATTATATTCTTGATTTTTTTGATATAATTGAAATATTTTTTCTTTAATACCAACATCTCTAATAAAAACTTCTGGTTTTACTAAATAACCAGCTTTAATTAATTCTTTTACCGTAATTTGAGCTGTAATTTCTGGAAAAATTTCTTTTAATTTTTTTTTGTCACCTCTTATAGGGGTAGCTGTAACGCCAAGAATTTTACATTGAGGATTAAATTTAAGAAAATGATCGATAATTATTTTGTAGGTATTTGCTGCAGAATGATGGGCTTCATCAATAATTAACATATCTATATTAGGTTTTTCTGGAAGATTTTTGGCTAAAGTTTGCACCATAGCAAAAATTACTTGAGCACTCCATTTTTTTATTTTTGAGTTAAAAAAACATGTGGTTATATTTTGATTAATGATTTCGAAGGCATTTTTATTTTGTTGCATTAACTCTTCTCTATGAACTAATACACAAGCTTTATTGATAGATTTTATTTGTAAAAAATGTTTTAAAATGAAAGAAAACATAACTGTTTTTCCTGAACCTGTTGGGGCTACAAGTAAAGTAGTTTGTTGATTCTCAAAAACTTTAATAATTTTATCAGTAAGTTGTTTTTGTATTTTGTTAAGTAGCATAAAAAATATTTCCTTTTTATTATGTTAACATGCATATTTCTATTTAATTATTAACATTGATTTATTCGATATAATAATTATAATTAAATTTAAATTGATTATTCTGAGTTAAAAACAATTTATTTATTAATATTTATGTAATTATTTGAGATATAAATATTATTATTTTTTAGGTTAATAACTATGAAATTTTTATTTTGTTATAATGTAGTTATCATGTTAATCATAAGCGGATCGATTTTTCTTTCAAATAAAATGAAATGATTACAAATGTTAATTAGTTATTAACAACTCAAAACGGTGATTAGCTTTTTGAGACATGCTCATTAAAAAACCTTTTTTATTAAAACTTGTTAATTTTTTTGTGCTTGATAAACTGCTCCTTGATCAGAGTGCATAACGCAAAGTTCTTTTAATTTGGAGAGTTTTTTCAATTGTTTTTAAAACTAAATCTTGATTTTGGATTTTGTTTATCGGAAAGATGAAAAGAAATAATTGGATTGTTGCAAAAATCAATAATAAAAGAAAAATACAGAAACCTTGGATTATTTTTAAAATAAGTAATATTAGTAAAGAGTTTTTGAAAAGGTTTGGTAGTCATAAAATATTGATTTATTAAATTAGGAATGATTGGGAGATTATTTTTTAAATTACAGTAAGTAAAATTTTTTTAATTCTTAATCAATAACGAATATCATTTTTTTCATAATAGTATAAACTTTTTTCTTAGTAATCTTTTCATTCAAAGTTTTTTGGTATAAATCGGTGATTTTGCGATGTCCATAAAAATATTGCTAATGAATAAAAGAAGGATATACTTGTTCTTTATACATCTAATTAATTTTTTTTACCTGATAACTTTGTTTATCTGGGATAATAAAAAAAATTAATATATTTTAAATCTTTTCATTGAACATAAAATTTTGGAATTTATGGATGGAAATTTTATCAATTAATTATTTGATATGGTCTTTTGGTTGGTTTAGATATTTAAATT
>NZ_JAOSIT010000012.1:0-17402 GCF_030586975.1 Candidatus Phytoplasma gossypii
ATAGCCATGCTTCTAAAATATCTTGGAAGAAAGGCTCGCCGTTATTTTCAATTAAATGTTGGACATAAACATAAAAAATAATTTTTTGTAATTTCATTCGAGTAAGTTCATATTTTTGATGAAAATTTTCGATAATATAATTGGCAACATCGAAAATGTTAATGGGCGATTCCATGATTGGTACCTCTTAGTTTTTAGTTTCTTAAAATCAATATAAGGATAATCGGAATAATCAATAAAAAATTTAACTTGTCTCATATCGATATCTTTTAATTCTTTCTTCTTTTCAAAAGCCTAAAGGCGTTTATGAAATTTATCGTTAAAAAGGTAAATGATCTTGTGGTTTATTGTCTAAAAAGATGACATTTTGGAGAATCACTTTGGTTGTGGTTCTTGTTTGGCCTTGGTGATTTTGATATTTTTGGTTCGATAAACTCCCTTCGATATATACTTTGGAACCTTTATGTAAAAAATGACTCATATTTTCCGCCAGTTTCCGAAACGCGACACAAGGAATAAATTGGACTTGCTCTTTGTGATTAACAGCTAATTGAAAATCAATTTTGGGAATTTGTTCGTGATGGCTATTAATGTATTGTTTTTCTAAATTATGGCTCAAACGGCCGATTAATTGGACTTTGTTTAACATCATTTATCGCTCTTTCGATATATTTTTTTTAATTTTTTAATAGCGATGTTTTTAATATTTTCGACTTGTCTTAAAGTTAAATTTAGTTGTTCAGCGATTTCCGTGTTGGTATAACAGCTTTGGTAATTTTCATGGATATTGCCTAAAGGAACCCCGAAACTTAAATGAATAATTGGGAATTCGGTGGCACTTAATTTCTTTTTCATTGTTTTTAAAAAAAGTTCGTGATGCCCTTGTTTTAACCATCGTTGATGAGGATTAAGGTTATTTAGGGAAAATGGCGCATAAACTTCTTCTTGTAAAGACAAATTATTTGATTTATGTTTTTTTCGAGGAATTGCAGGCGAATGACTTTTTCTGATTAGTTCGCTGATTTCAAATTTAATAACAGGAGTAGCATAGGTAATAAATTCACAACCTAAATCTATGTAATTATCGAGGGCTTTCATTAAGCCTAAAATTCCTTCTTGTTCTAAATCGGCTCGGGTTAAACAACGTGGATAATATTTAAATTGATAAACTAGTTTTTTAACTAAAGGTAGATGAAGTTCAATTAATTGATCTCGTATTGCTAAATTCTTTTTATTTTTTAAAAATTCTTTAAATAATTCTTGTCTTAACATGCAATTCCTTTCTAAAAACATTTTTAGAAAAGACAGGAAATTATTTTTTTAGTCTTTTAAAATAAAAAAGACTAACTTAACAGTTAGTCTTCAAAAATTTTTAAAAAATAAAAAGTGTCTAAAGTTTGGGAACACCTCAGTACCCCCGGAATTGATAATAAAACCATCGATGGAATTAATCTTATAAAGACTAGCAAGATACCATCAGGAATACGTCAATAACGGCTATAACCCAAAACCAGTTAAAAGAATCCTCATTCCTAATAGATAATAAAAGAGCTAGACCCCTAGGTCTACCTACTATCAAAGATCGGCTAATACAAAAATGCCTCGAACAACTCTTAACTCCCTGTTTTGCAAATATTTTTTCGGAATGAAGCTTCGAATTTAGAACCAAAAAATCTTGTCACGATGCCATCGAACGCGTCAAATAAAGATTTCAAGGCAATATGAATATCTGGTTCTTCCCAAGGAGGGATTATTTCCCCATGTTGGCGAATGTATACTTACATCATATCGATCTGAAAATGGAGGAACTGATTAAAGAAGGAAAACAAATTTGGAAGAATAATCCAGAGTATGGGAAGGCATGGTCTAAAAACCAGCACCATCAACTGGGGACTGATAGTCTTATCAACCTAAACCCAAAACCAAGAATTGAGTACATCCGTTATGCTGATGATTTTATCATCGGTGTCAAAGACGAATATGACCAAGCCGAGAAGATTAAGAATCACATAGTCCAATGGCTAGAGCAAGATCTAAAACTTACCATAAATAAGAATAAATCGAAAATTGTAAAAGCTAGTAAAGAAACAAAGTTCTTATCATACATGGCAAAGGTAAACCCCCCACCAATAAAACTCGTACAAGGAAATCCACAAAGAATTCCTTCAACGGAAAAGTTCAAATCTAGATTCCCCAAGCGAAAGCCAAAGAATACGGACATGAATATAATTGGGTAAAAGAGGGAAAGGTAAAACACGACGAAACATGAGCGAAGAGAGACGAATTAGAAATAATCCGGACCTATCAAACAATTGTTAGAGGAATTTATCCAATACTTTTGTTTAGCTAACAATCTCGGTGTTTTAACCCATCTAAATTATCTAGCTGAAGATAGCTGTTTTAAAACACTGGCAAGGAAACGTAAAACGTCAATTGCCAGAGTCCGAAAGAAATTCAATAAAGGTTCAACTTGGGGTATCTCCTATATTAATAAGGGAAAGACTCAATACGAACCATGGGACGTTTACTCCTGGGATAAAATTAAAAAAATGCGTAACTATAAGGGAAATCCGGACATTGCCATTAATAGATTTATGTTCCAAGGTTGTACGAAGCTCACCGACCGTCTAAAAGCGGAACGTTGTAAAAACTGCGACAAAACAACTCAACTTCAAATTCATCACATTGGGACAGTTCGCAACGCGAATCGCCAAAGGATCACGAATAAAAGTACAAAGGTATTATGTAATAATTGTCGTCGCAAGATAACCAATCAACAAATACATG
Organism: Candidatus Phytoplasma gossypii; assembly: GCF_030586975.1. Lineage (NCBI taxonomy): Bacteria > Bacillati > Mycoplasmatota > Mollicutes > Acholeplasmatales > Acholeplasmataceae > Candidatus Phytoplasma > Candidatus Phytoplasma gossypii. Next base: position 2,788 of record NZ_JAOSIT010000012.1, read on the forward strand.
ATATTAAAAAGGATAATAACGATAAGAATAAATAGCTATTTTATTAATGAAAATTAATAAATTTTGAAGTATTTTTTTGAAAAATATAAAATATATATTAAAATATTATCATTAAAATTGATTACAAATAGACTTACATAATAATCAGCCAATATTTAATTTTTTTATTTTCTAATTAGAATTAGAATCTAATATTTGTTGTAAAATCATTTTATAATCATGTTTCTTTAAATAAGAAGAATTATCTAATAATGTAAAACATATTTCTTCCTTAGAAAAGCGAGGAATTATATGAACATGATAATGATAAACAGTTTGTCCAGCTACTTCTCCATTATTATTTATTAAATTTAGACCAGAAGCTTTAAAAGCCTTTATCAATATATGACTAATTTGATAAACTATTTTAAATAAATGAACAAAAACATCTTGCGGTACATCTTGAATATCAGAATAAACTTTTTTAGTAATAACCAAAGTATGACCACGAGTAACCTGAGCAATATCTAAAAAAGCCATAACCAAATCATCTTCATAAATAATATAACTCGGTATTTGTTTATTAACTATTTTCAAAAAAACATTATGCATATTGCTTATTCCTTTTTATAAAAATTTTAATTTAAATAATATTTTTTTGAAAATTTCAATAAAATTCAATTTTAAAATTAAGATCGATTAAAAAAAATATTCTTACTAAAATTTTTAAAATTAATTTTAGCAATTTTATAAAAAATAGATAAACCATATTTTTCATAAATTAATTGAATTTGTTGATTCACCAAATCAGAAGCTCCTAAAATTAACTTTACATTATTAAGTTGCCCTAATTTTTCTATCTCTCTTAAAAATAAATAACGAGCGATAATAGAAGAAGCGGCTACACATAAAAATTTAGATTCAGCTTTAGTTTTGAATATAATATGACGATAAACATTAGATTCTGTTTTTAAATAATTAAAATAACAAGATTCAGTTGCAAATTGATCTATAATGACTGGAGATGAAAATTTTAAATTATGATAAAATCTTAAAATTAATTTATTATATAAATAAGCAAGTATATGATTAAGATTTAATTTTTTATTGATTAAATTATTGTAATCCAAAGGTTGTAAAATTTCAAAATCATAATCAATATTTTTCATTAAAAAAGGAGCTATTCGAAAAATAGAATTTTTACTTAATAATTTAGAATCTTTAATTTTATTGCGTAATAAAAAATCTGCTAATTCATGTTTTATATAAACTATACCAACAACTATAGGACCGAATACATCGCCCTTACCCGATTCATCCGCTCCCACACAATCAATATAATTTTGCAAATTTTTCTTCATAAATTAAAAAACTCCTATCTAAAATAATTCTTATCGATGAAGATTTTAAAATATTATTTTTTTTCAAATATAATCAATAAAAATAGATATTTATATTTCGAATAAATTCTTATATTATTTCTTATTATAATATTATAATAACCCGACCTACGTTATTATCCTTTCATATTTATTATCATTGGCTATTGATGAAATAACCTAGTATTTCAAAAATCCTCTTTAATACAAATTCCAATTAATAGGTTTTTTTTGATGGTGTTTTAAATATTCATTAGCACGAGAAAAGGGTTTAGAACCGAAAAAACCTTGATAAGCAGAGAAAGGAGAAGGATGACTGCTTTCGATAATTAAATTATCCTTAATATTAATATATTCTTTATACTCTTGAGCTTTTTTCCCCCATAAAATATAAACAATATTTTTTTTCAAAGACAAATAGTTAAATATATTAATAATAAAAATATGCCAACCAATATTTTTGTGACTCAAAGGTAATCCTTGTTCAACAGTTAAAATGGTGTTTAATAACAATACTCCTTCATAAGCCCAAGAAAATAATTGATTTCTAAAATTTATAATAGATAAATCATTTTGTAACTCGGTAAAAATATTCTTTAAACTTTTAGGAGTATCCCAAGATAAAGTACTAAATGCTAAGCCGTGAGCTTGATTAGGTCCAGGATAAGGATCCTGCCCTAAAATAACCACTTTTACTTTTTCCCAAGAAGTGAATTTAAAAGCGTTAAAAATATTTTTTGTGTTGGGCAAAATTTTTTTCCCTAACTTAGATTGAGTTATCAAAAAATTTTTTATTTTAATAAAATAATTTTTACGTTGTTCTTTGTAAATAATACGTTCCCAATTTATATCAATCAACATAAAATATTATATCACCATATCACCCTTAAAAAAACTCCTTTAATAAAATATTGATCTGAATTAATGAATTGAAATTTTAAACTAAATTATCATCAGATTTAGATTCTCCAAAAATAATCAAATAAAATAATAATAAAATCATTCCCCATATAAAAATATAAGTAATCTCGTAAGGAATTTTAAAAGAATATTTATAAAAAATATTTTTATAAGGAATTTCTCTTTCAAAGTTTTGAATAGTCGAATTATTATCACCTTTAGTAGTAACACATTTTTTTTGATGATCATTCTCAACTACTCTATGAATAATAAAACTATCTTTTAAATCAATAAATTTAGATTCATCCGCTTTAAATATAATTATATCACCATCTAACTTTTCCGGCGGATTACTAGGTTTTAATGATTTACATTTATTTTCATCTAATATAGTGAAAAAAACTATATCATCTACACGCATTGAAGGTAACATACTCTCACTAGAAACACGAGAAAAATTAAAACGAAAAATTTGAGAAGTTTTTTCTTTATCTAAAATTAAATTACACAATAAAAATATAACTACAAAAAATAAAAATAAATGAAAAAAATAATAAATAATATTTCTAATAATAGTTAAACAAATATACCTTTTATATTTTATACATCCCATTAGCAAATCACCATAATGCGCCCATCTTTGAAAATATAATTAAAAAATTTATATATAAACTTATTATAAAATAACATCAAACATTCTAAAATAAATTCAAAAAATATCAAATAAATTAACAATAATTTTTAAATAAATTAATAAAAATAAAAATATTAAATAAATGAATCCTTAAAATATTGTTTAAATAATTCAACAACTAATATTGGGATTAAAGAAATAATTATAATAATAATTATATCCACAAAAGATAACTTAGCCAAATTAAAATATTTTTGGCAAATAGGAATAAATAAAATAATAAATTGCATCAAAAAACTTATTATAAAATAAATTATAAAAAGATTATTTTTGGTTTTAATGGAAAAAATAGACTTTGATAAACTTCTAAAATTCCAAGCATGAAATAATTGCGAAAAAGCTAAAACCATAAAAGCAAAAGTTTGGCCATATTTAATATTATCAACATTATGAATATAATAACCTAAAATAGCAGAACTAAAAACAATAATCCCCAACATTAAACCTTCTAAAAAGATTTTATAAATAATCGATTTATTTAAAAAATTACTATTTTTTTTAATCATAGATTTATCTATAATATTATATTCTGAAGGTTCCATACCTAAAGCTAAAGCTATCAAAGAGTCAGTAACTAAATTAATCCAAAGAATTTGTAAAGTATTCAAAATAATAAAATCAAAAGGAAAATAAAAAAAACCAAAAAAACTATTTAATAATATAAGACAAATTTCACCCATATTACAACTTAATAAAAAAACTAAACTTTTACGAATATTAACAAAAACATTTTGACCTTCTTTAATAGATGTCAAAATGGTATTAAAATTATCATTCATTAAAACAATATCAGCGCTTTGTTTGGTAATTTCCGCACCACTTAAGCCCATAGCTAATCCTACATCAGCTTGTTTAATGCTAGGTACATCATTAACTCCATCACCAATCATAGCCACTATATAACCTAATTTTTGCCAAGCTCTCACAATTTTTAATTTATGTTGAGGAATAGTACGAGCATAAACCTTGATGTTTATTAATTTTTCCAATAATTCTGTTTCGGTTAATTTATCTAATTCAGAACCATCAATAACTAAGTCGGTTTTTTGATTTAAAATTTTTAATTTATTAGCTACTTGAATAGCTGTATAACAATGATCACCTGTAATCATAATTGTTTGAATATTGGCATCATGACATTCTCGAATTGATTGAAAAACTTCTAATTTTATAGGATCTTCAATGCCTACTAATCCAACTAAAATAATATTTTCACCTAAAATATACAAAATTTCTTTTAAAGAAATATTATCAGATAAAAAACGATAATCAAAAAAATTTGTAAAAGCAATCCCTAACACTTTATAACCCATTTGAGCTTTTTGATTTAAATTAAATTCAAACTCTTCTTTATATTTTTCACTTTTAATAACATTTTTTTGTTTTTTATCAATATAAATATAATATGACAAATCTAATATGATTTCTCCAGCGCCTTTAAAAATAGTTAAATATTGATTTTGATATTTGTATATAGCCATCATTAATTTCAAATGATCATCAAAAGGAAATATTTTAATTAATTCATATTGTTGTTGTAACTTGGAAACATTAATGTTCAAAACTTTAGATAATTCTAAAAAGGCACGATCTACAGAATCTAACAAATTGGAACAAGAAATAATTTTTCCATTATAATACTGAGCAATACTATTACACAAAAGACCATAATAAATTAACTCTTGATAAGTTAAAAGCAAATTATCGCAAATTAACTTATTAGAATAATCAATATGATAAAAATCAGAATAAACATATAATGATTTAATTAATAATTTATTATGAGTAAGAGTACCTGTTTTATCTGTGCAAATAACATTAATTGAACCCAATCGTTCTAAAGTTTTTAAATTTTTAACAATAGCATTTTCTTTAGCTATCTTTTTTATACCAAAAGCGAAAATAATAGTCATAATAGCTAATAAACCTTCGGGAATAACTGCCACAATTAAAGCGATAGAAGACAACAAATAACTACTAATAATATTCCAACTCAAATAATTAAAAAATAGATAATATTTAAAAATATTAAAAATAAAATTTATCAAAATTAAAACAAAAATAATAATACTCAATATTTTAGTTAATTTTTGTAAATAAAATTCTAAAACTGTTTTTTCTTTTTGAACTGTTCGAGATAATTTAGCAATATTGCCTATTTGAGTTTTCATGCCTGTATTAATAACTAAAGCTTCAGCATTTCCATTAATTACAACAGTATTCATAAATAACAAATTTTTCTGATTAAGTAAATTAGAATCGTTAATTTGAATATCAGCTTGTTTAGCAACTGCTATAGATTCACCTGTTAAAATCGCTTCATCAACTTGTAAGTTATTAGAAGTTAATAAACGTAAATCTGCAGGAACTATATCTCCTTTATCCAAAAAAACAATATCTCCTGGAACCAACTGATCACTAGTTATTGATTTCACATTAGATTCTCGTAAAACTTTTACATATATTTTAGTAGTTTTAGTAATGATATCGAAAGATTTATCTTTCTGATGTTCCTGAAAAGCGCCAAAAACAGAATTACCTAATATAATTATTAAAATTAAAATACCTTCATATAACTCTTCTTGATGGCTAGTGAAAATTCCTATTATTAAATTAATAAAAGCTGCTATTAATAAAATGTATATAAAAAAGTTATTTAACTGACTAAAAAATTTTTTTATTAAAGATCGAGGTTTAGTTTTGAACAATTCATTCAAACCATTTTCAATTAATCTAGTTCGAACTTGTTGTTCTGTTAATCCTGTTGTTAAATTAGTTTTTAACTCTTCAACTAATAATAATATTTCAGAATTATAAAACAAAGAATTCATATATTACTCAACCAAACCTTCTAAGAAATATGCCTCATCATTATTATTAATTTAAATAATAAAATAAATAAAAAAAGAAAAATTACCAAATTACTTAGAATCATTCGAATTATAAAAATAACAAAATTATTTTATCTGTTTAGAAATAATAGGCTTAGTCACTTTAACTTTGGTAATTACTAAACCATTATGAGACAAACCATCAAACACCCAATCATTATAAACTATCTTTATTTTTTCATTACTTTCTGGCATTCTACCTAATTTATCCAACATAAAACCACTTAAAGTATCATAATCATCTACTGGTAAATTAGCATTTAAATATTCTTCTATATCACAAAGATGAGCAGTACCTTTGATAATAAATTCTTGATTAGAGATTTTAACAATTTCAAAATCGTTTTTATCATATTCATCTTGAATTTCACCTAAAATTTCTTCAATAACATCTTCAATAGTTACAATACCAGCTGTACCACCATATTCATCAACTACAATAGCCATATGTTTTTGTTTAGACTGCATTTCTTTTAATAATTCGCTAATATTTTTAAATTCTGTAATATAAAAAACTCTTCTCAAATAATGATTAATATTAAATTTTGAATAATTATTTTTATAAGAACGTGGATCGTTCGTTATCAATAAAACTTTAAAAAGATCTTTAATATGCACTATACCTAAAATCTTATCCAAATTTTCCATATAAACAGGGAATCGAGTATATTTCTCTTTTAAAATAAATTCTCTTAATTCATTAATATTAATATCATGACGAATAGCTACAATTTCTTTTCTATGACGCATAATATCCGAAACTTTAGTAGTATTAAAATCAAAAATATTTTGTATCATATTATTTTCATTACTATTGATAACTCCTTGGTTATAAGAAGAACTTAACAAAAAACGTAATTCATCTTCAGAAACAATATCTTGAGTTTTATTAGGATCAATTCTTAAACAATACAGAATAATATTACTTATTTGATGCAATAACCAAACAAAAGGTTTCATAAAAAAACAAACTAAATTAAATAAACCTAATAAATAATAAGCAGTTTTTAAAGGATAAATTAGAGCAATTCGTTTAGGAATGATATCTCCCAAAACCAAAGAAAGAAGAGTTAATAAAATTTGAATCTCACCATGAGAATCATGATGCAACATATAACCTTGAATTACTGTCAATATATGAATAACAATTTGAATAACAGACAAAAAATGAGTAGGTTTAGATTTAATTTTTTTAATTTTTAAGGCTTTTTTAATACCTTTTTCTATTTCAATATCTAATTTACTTTCACTTAAAGAAACTAAAGATATTTCGATGGCTGACAATAAAGCATTGATAAAAATTAATGCTATGATAGTCAAAATAATTATACTCATTTTATTTTATAACCTCTTTCGCATTTGAATGGAATAAAATATAGGTTATAAAAAATAAAACTTTTTAAATAATTATTTTTATCATCATGTTCCATACGTTTAAATTAACTTATTCTCCTTTTTTTAATTTCTTATTTTATTAAGAACAACTTTGAGTAATTTTACCATAAATTCAAACAAAAGTAAAATCATTCATTTTTAAATTAATTTTAATTTTCATATCTTTTTAATAAGCTCTAGCAAATAAAATAGTTTGATTTGCTTTTTTATGAGTCACAGGACAAATTTTATTTAATAATTTTTCTTTCAAAATTACTCGAGCTGTAGCGCCTGTTTCTTTTTTGATAATTTCTTCCGCCTCATTAGCTAAAACACTCATCTTAACATATCCTTTTTTGAATAAATTAATTTTAAATTCCTCATAATTATTAGCAATATAAATATGTTTTGTCATACGTTGTAAAGCTTTATCAAACATATTTTGATGGATATTTTTAAATAATTCGGTTATATTGATTAATAATTCAGACGCATTAATAATAATTTTTTTTCGACTATGTCTAATAAAAATCGTTATTTGATCATTTTGCAATTCTTGTTCCCCTATTTCTAATCTCAAAGGAATACCTTGTAATTCATAATGACTAAATTTCCAACCAATATTTTTATTTTGTATATCCAATTTAGTTCGATATTTTTTAAATAACTGTTTATAATAAAAATTAACTTTAGTTAATAAAAGAGAATTATTTAACCTTAAAGGAATAATAACTATTTGTATAGGAGCAATATAAGGAGGCATAACTAAACCTTCATCATCGCCATGAACCATAATTATAGCACCTATCAACCTAGATGAAACGGCCCAAGATGTCTGATGAGCTAATTGTATAACGGAATTTTGATCTTGAAATTGAATTTTAAAAATTTTCGAAAAATTAGTTCCTAAATAATGAGATGTACCAGCTTGTAAAGATTGACCATCATACATTAAAGTTTCGATAGCATAAGTCGTCACAGCTCCTTTAAATTTTTCTTTTTCTGTTTTAATACCCGAAATAAAAGGTATAGCTAACAATTTTTTTCCTAATTTTTTATACAAATTCAGAATATAAAGAGTTTCTGTCAGAGCTTCTTTTTTAGAGGCATGAACTGTATGACCTTCTTGCCATAAAAATTCTTTGCTTCTTAAAAAAGGCTTGGTATTTTTTTCCCAACGAACCACACTACACCATTGATTAAATAATTTAGGCAAATCTCTATAAGAAGTAATAATATTAGAATAATATTTAGAAAAAATTACTTCCGAAGTCGGACGAAGAATCAATTTAGATGGCAATAATTGATCAGTAATCTTATCAATAATCAAAGTTTCGGGAGCGAAACCTTTAATATGATCTTTTTCTAACTGAAACAAATTTTCAGAAAAAAGCAAAGGAAAATAAACATTTTGGTGATTACTTTTTTTTAAATAATGATTTAAAAATTTTTGTATCATTTCCCATAAAAAATAACCATTAGGTAAATAAATAAAAAAACCTGGTACATCAGAATAAGAAATCAATTTAGCCTTTAAACAAAGATCTGTATACCATTGACTAAAATCAATATCACGAAAATGAACCGTTTTAACTAATTTTTTTTTCATATTTTATAACCTTTTATAAAAATAACCTTAAAAATAACTAAAATTATTAGATCATAATATCTATCAAATAACAAATTATATAAACTTAATAAATAAATTCATAAATATTTTATATTTATTATGATTTTATTAAATAAATTGATTTAAAATCAATAACTAGATAAAAATAAAAACAAATAAACTTATTAAAATTTATTCAATAACCTAGAAAATAATTTTATTTTATCTATATTTTCCCAACTAAATTTATAATTATCGATACCAAAATGTCCATATTTAGCAGTCATACGAAAAATAGGTTTAGTTAAATTTAATTGATTACTAATACCTTGGGGACTTAAATCGAAATTATTATAAATTGTCTCAAGAATGAGATTATCATTAACTTTACTAGTATTAAAAGTATTAATAAACAAACCGACAGGAAAATTTACTCCAATGACATAAGCTATTTGTAATTCGCATTTATCACAAAATACGGATAGATTAATTGCGTTTTATGTGGCGATTTGTATTTGCCGTTTTATTTACAATCAGCCCCCGTCCAAACCGGACAAGCAAGTTTCCAAGCATCCGGCTTTCCATAATTTACTCTCTTGCGAGAACTAATTTCCCCTCACGGTTGATTAGTTATTTATTCTTATCATTCCTAATTTTTTTTGATATCATGTATTTGTTGATTGGTTATCTTGCGATGACAATCTTTACATAATACCTTGGTACTTTTATTCATGATCCTTTGGTGGTTCGCGTTGCGGACCGTGCCAATGTGATGAATTTGCAGTTGGGTTGTTTTGTCACAGTTCTCACAACATTCCGCTTTCAAGCGGTCAGTTAGATGTGTGCGACTTTGGAATATAAATCTATTAATGGTAATATCCGGATTTCCCTTGTAGTTACGCATTTTTTTGATTTTATCCCAAGAGTAGACAACCCAAGGTTCATATAGGGTTTCTCCTTTGTTAATATAGGAAATACCCCAAGTTGAACCTATATGGAATTTTTTTCGAACTCTGGCAATCGATGTTTTCCATTTTCTTGCCAGTGTTTTCAAACAGCTATCTTCAACTAGATAGTTTAGATAGGTTAAAACACCGAGATTATTAGCTAAACAAAAGTATTGGATAATTCCTCTAACAATTGTTTGATAGGTCCGGATTATTTCTAATTCGTCTCGATCCGCTAATGTTATGTCGTGTTTCACCTTCCCCTCTTTTAACCAATTATATTCATGTCCGTATTCTTTGGCTTTCGTTTGGGGAATTTGGATTTGAACTTTCCCATTGAAGGAATTCTTTGTAGAGTTCCTTGTACGAGTTTTATTGGTGGGATTTATCTTTACCATGTAAGATAAGAACTTTGTTCCTTTACTAGCTTTCACAATTTTCGATTTACTCTTATTTATGATAAGTTTTAGATTTTGTTCTAGCCATTGGACTACTTGATTCTTAATCTTCTCGGCTTTGTCATATTCACCTTTAATACCAATGATAAAATCGTCAGCGTAGCGGATGTACTCAACTCTTGTCTTTGGGTTTAGATTGATATGCCTATCAACCCCCCAGTTCGTGGTGCTGGTTTTTAATATATGCTTTTCTGTATTCTGGGTTTCCTTTCTTAATTGGTTTTCCTTCTTTAATCAGTTCCCCCCATTTTCAGGTCGATGTCGTGTAAATATACATTCGCCAACAAAGGGGAAATAATTCCTCCTTGAGGAGAGCCTGATAAAGATTCGTATTTGATTCCATCTTTCATGAAGCCAGCTCTTAACCATTTGTTAATGGTTGAGAGAGTTTTACTCTTTTTGATGAACCGATTTAAGGTTCTTATGAGAATTTCATGATTGATGGTATCAAAGTAACCTTTTAAGTCAATTTTGATAATATAGTCAAGCCCTTTAAATCTTTGTTTGACACGTTTGATAGCGTCATGACAAGATTTTTGGTTCTAAATCCCAAGTTCCATGCTGAAAAGATATTTTCAAAATAGGGAGCTAAGAGTTGTTCCAGGCATTTTTGCATTAACCGATCTTTGATCGTGGGTAACCCCAAGGGTCTGGTTCCTTTATTATCACTGGGAATGAGAATCCTTTTAACTGGTTTGGGGTTATAACCGTTATTGACGTATTCCTGATGGTATCTTTCGAGTCTTTCTAGATTAATCCCATCAATGGTTTCATTGTCAATACCCGGTGTTCCCGCCCCTTTTTTAGTCGCAATTCTTCAACTTATTATAAAAGTTATTTATTCCCTGCTGTAATTCTCTTTTTAAAGATTAGCCGCTTGATGAACGATATTGAATTCTCTTCAATGTTCGCGAAAGTTTAGTTTCTAGTGAAACTGTTGTTGATATTATATATCAACTCCTTCCTTGATACCATTGAATAAATAGTAAATTACTTTCTTCTTTCGCCCTATAAGAGTCATTAACTCTCTTCTCGGTAAGCCGATTAACTAAATTATTCCAAATTTAGGTTTACCCTTACGACTACTAAGAAGATTCTTTATCCTTGACCATCCGGGCTTTTATTTCCAGATTAGTAAATTTAATTACCTGATTTTAGGATTCTCCAAGTTACACTAAATTTCTACCTTAATTCCTTAGGGGAAGTATCCTCTTTTGGGAGGTTGATTCCAGGTTTTCTTTAGCTGATAAACTACTCAATATCTGGTGTTTCTATTAGTAGTCTCTGGACTGTCCGTCTAAGCAACTTCCGAACAGGTTTGGTTATTACATCAATTTCCTTCTTAGGCCATCTCAGGCTTCTCCATCGAATTATTTGGTGGCGGCATCTTCTTGACTAATTTGCTTTCGTCGCAACCCGCTTTTATGGTCTGCTATAATCCAACATCTTTTCATTTATCGGACCGACCATCTCCTTTCAGGGTTTATCGACCCTGGCTATTGGTTAGATAGCGCGAAATTTAGGCCTCTTTGGCGCCCCGCCAGAAGCAACAATATTTTTAGCTAAATACCTTAACATATATGCTCCACTACGATCAACTTTAGAAGCATCTTTGCCACTAAAACAACCTCCTCCATGACGTATTTCGCTACCATAACTATCTTGAATAATTTTTCTTCCTGTTAAACCAGTATCAAAAGAAGGACCTCCTTGGATAAAACTTCCTGCCGGATTAATATAAAATTTAGTTTTAGCATTTATGAATTTCACAGGAATAACAGGTTTAATAACATATTGTATAATATCATTTGAAAAAGTTTTATTATTTTTAATAATATTGCTATGATGAGAAGAAATCACAATTGAATCAATATAACATAAATTACCTTTTTCATCATATACCATAGTTAATTGCGTTTTACCATCCGGTTTTAAAAAAGGTAAAATTTTCTCTTCTCTTATTTTATTTAATTGTAAAGCTAAATTTCGAGATAATATAAACTGTAATGGCATATATTGGGGCGTTTCGTTAGTAGCGTAACCAAACATTGAACCTTGATCTCCGGCACCACCATTAACCGAAACAGCCCTATTAATTTCTTCAGATTGTTTATTTATCAAATTAACAACTAACAAATCTGAATAATAAAAATTATCTTCTTTATTTATATACCCTATATCTTTTACTGTCTCTCGAACAATATTTTCTATTTTTTTTTGTTCTAAATTAATAGAACTTTTAATTTCGCCGCAAAGAATAACTTTATTTTTAGTAACTATTGTTTCAATAGCGATCTTAGCGTGAGAATCTTGTTTAAGATAAGCATCTAATAAAACATCAGAAATTTGATCTGCTATTTTATCAGGATGTCCTTGAGATATGGATAGATTATTTGCGTTTTGATTTCAAAATTTATTTTATCTTTCTGATATCTATTACAAACAGCCCCCATCTAAACCGGACAAGCAAGTTTCCTTGCATCCGGCTTGCCATAATTTACCTTCTTGTAAAGACTAACCTTGTGTTACCACTAATTAGTTGTTTATTCTAATCATTCTTTGTTTTTTAAATTCTTTAATATCAGATATTGGTGCATTAATTCTCTGACGATAATAAGATATTTTTATCTCTCAAACTAATACGGATAGATTAATTGCGTTTTATGCAGCGATTTGTATTTGCCGTTTTATTTACAATCAGCCCCCGTCCAAACCGGACAAGCAAGTTTCCCAGCATCCGACTTTCCCTAATTTACTCTCTCTCAAGAACTAATTTCCCCTCGCGGTTGATTAGCTATTTATTCTTATCGTTCTTATTTTTTCTGATATCATGTATTTGTTGATTGGTTATCTTGCGACGACAATTATTACATAATACCTTTGTACTTTTATTCGTGATCCTTTGGCGATTCGCGTTGCGAACTGTCCCAATGTGATGAATTTAGAGTTGAGTTGTTTTGTCGCAGTTCTCACAACGTTCCGCTTTCAAGCAGTCAGTTAGATGCGTGCGATCATCTTGGAATATAAATCTATTAATGGTACCGGATTTCCCTTATAGTTGCGCATTTTTTTAATTTTATCACAAGAATAAACGTCCCATGGTTCGTATTGAGTCTTTCCCTTATTAATATAGGAGATACCCCAAATTGAACCTATATGGAATTTCTTTCGAACTCTGGCAATCGACGTTTTCCGTTTTCTTGCCAGTGTCTTCAAACAGCTATCTTCAGCTAGATAATTTAGATGAGTTAAAACACCGAGATTGTTAGCTAAACAAAAGTATTGGATATATTCCTCTAACAATTGTTTGATAGGTCCGGATTATTTCTAATTCGTCTCTCTTCGCTCATGTTTCGTCGTTTTTCACCTTTCCCTCTTTTAACCAATTATACTCATGTCCGTATTCCTTGGCTTTCGCTTGGGGAATTTGGGTTGGAACTTTACCGTTTAAGGAATACCGTTTAAGGAATTCTTTGTGGTGTTCCTTTCGCGAGTTTTATTGGTTGATTTTACCTTTACCATATATGATAAGAACTTTGTTCCTTTACTGGCTTTTACAATTTTCGATTTATCCTTACTGATCGTAAGTTTTAAATCTTGTTCTAGCCATTGGACTAATTGATTCTGAATCTTCTCGGCTTGGTCATATTCTCCTTTAACACCGATGATGAAGTCATCAGCATAACGGATGTACTCAATTCTTGGTTTTGGGTTTAGGTTGATAAGACTATCAGTCCCCAGTTGATGGTGCTGGTTTTTTAGTTCATGCTTTCCCATATTCCGGGTTGTTCTTCCTAATCGGCTTTCTTTCTTCAATCAATTCCTCCATTTTCGGGTCAATGTCATGTAAATATACATTCGCCAGCAGAGGAGAGATTATTCCTCCTTGAGGAGAACCTGATAAAGATTCGTATTTGATCCTATCCTTCATGAAACCAGCTTTCAACCATTTGTTAATGGTTGACAAAGTTTTATTCTTTCTGATGAATTGTTTTAAGGTTCCCATTAGAATTTCATGATTGATCTTATCAAAGTAGCCTTTTAAGTCGATTTTGACAATGTAAGCAATTCCTTGAAATCTTTGTTTGACGCGTTTGATGGCGTCATGACAGGATTTTTTTGGTTCTAAACCCAAGGCTCCATGCTGAAAAGATATTTTCAAAATAAGGAGTTAAGAAGTGTTCGAGACATTTTTGTATCAGCCAATCTTTGATGGCGGGTATAAACCCAAGGGTCTGGTTCTTTTATTATCACTAAGAATGAGAATTCTTTTAACTGGTTTGGGGTTATAACCATTATTGACGTATTCCTGCTGGTATCTTTCGAATCTTTCTAGATTAATCCCATCAATGGTTTCATTATCAATACCCGGTGTTCCCGCCCC
>NZ_JAOSIT010000013.1:0-15975 GCF_030586975.1 Candidatus Phytoplasma gossypii
AAAGAACTAAAGTATTGTGTAAGGATTGTCATCTGAAGATAACCAATCAACAAATAAATACATGATATTAGGAAAACGAGAACGATAAGAATAAATAGCTAACCAACCGCGAGGGGAAATTAGTTCTTGAGAGAGAGTAAATTATGGAAAGCCGGATGCTTGGAAACTTGCTTGTCCGGTTTGGACGGGGGCTGATTAGTAAATAAAACAGCAAATACAAATTGCTGCATAAAACGCAATTAATCTATCCGTATTACTACTTTGACATTTAATGATTCATTAGATGTGGTTTCTGCATCGGAATTAATGGTGAAAGCTGATATTTCTAAAGATGTTACTTATGATAAATATGATTTTTTAATTATACCAGGCGGTTCTTATGTAAAAAATGTTATAGAAAATGAACATGATTCTTTACAAAAAATATTAAATATAATTAAAATATTTTCAGATTCTAATAAAATTATTGCAGCTATATGCGCAGCTCCTGCATTTTTGGGAAAATTAAATTTATTCAAAAACCATTTTTTTACTTGTTTTCCTGGATATGAAATTTATATCAAAGAAGGGAAATATTGTCCTGATAAAATGACAGTTGTAAGTGGAAATTTTATTACTTCTCAATCTCCTTGGACAGTTTTAGATTTTGCTAATGTTTTATTAAAAACATTTAACAAATAATAAATAAAAATTAATATTCTTAATTTCAACAATATATTTATTTGATTATTTTAAAATAATTTGAATAAAAAAAATAGGAAGTAGTCTTTTATATATGAATATAAATAGTTCTATTAATGATTCAATTTTTCATTCTCATAAAAAACCTAAATTAAAAATTTTAGGTTTTTCGATTGAGTTTGCTTTACTTTTATTGAGTATTTCTATAATGCATATTTGGATATCTTATGATTCTACCAAAGGACAATTTAATTCATCTTGGCATAATTTAATTTCAGTTCTCTTGTTTACTATGATTTTTGCCGAAATATTAAAAGTAATAGGTAAAAAAATACCCATATTAAAAGATATGGGTGGAGGAGCAATTTTTTGTTTATTATTGCCAGCTTTTTTATTTAATTATAATTTTTTCCCTCGTAATTTTGAAACGTCTTTGATGCAATTTCAAAGCGCATTTCGCGAAAGAATATCTTTTTTTAATAAAAATAGTAATATAGGTTTTTCTGAATTTTTTGTTGCTTCATTGGTTTGCGGTAGTCTTTTAAGTATTGATAAATTTATTTTAAAAAAAAATGGTCCTAAATTTTTATTTTTGGTTATTTTATCTTTAATTTGTTCTGGATTAGTAACAGGAATTTTAGGCATTTTTTTAAAACCTATTGGTGGTATAGATAGCGTTCCTGGTAGTCATCGTAATAGTTTTTTAGATGCTATATTTTTTATTTTTGTTCCTATTTCGTGTGGCGGTTTAACATGCGGAATTATTCCTTTGATAAAAGTGTTTTCGCAAGGAATAGTTCGTTTCGAAGATGCTTTTAAAAACCACATTATTACTTCTTTGTTAATTGGTGGTATTTTAAGTGTTATGTTTGGTGGTTTAATTAAAAAATTTTTTGGTAATTCGGAATATAGTAGTTCTGATGGTGAATTAGATAAGAATATAAATAAATTAAATACTGATAAATTTAATCATCTCGAAAATGAAAAAAAAGATAATAATTCAAATTTAAGTTTTTTAAATATGAAGATGGGTTTGTTGATTATTTTTGCTTTGTATGCTTTAAGTAGCGTTTTTAGAAGTTTATTATTAAAATTATGGCCATCTGCTAATTTAGAAAAATATGTACCTCCTACTATTATTTTTTTAGTTATTTTGGTTTTATTAATTAAGTTTTTTGATTTAATTTCGGATAATTATATTCAATATATTAATCAAGCCTCTAAATTTATTACTCAATCGTTTTCATCTTGTATTTTAGTAGTTGTTGGTATTAACATTAATATTTTAATGATTATTGATCGGATTTCTAATTTATCGTTTTTGTTTACTTGTATTATTTGCGTTTTAACTACTGCTTTAACATCGGCTATAATTGGTAATAAAATGGGTTATTATCCGGTTCAAGCTTCAATTGCTGCTGGACTGTGTGCTAATAGCATTGGTGGTGCAGGTAATTTAGCTATTCTGGAAGCTTCTGATTCTTTAGAATTATCTCCTTATGCGCAAATATCTACTCGTCTTGGTGGAGATTTAACAGTAATTGTAGCTAGTATATTTTTCCCATTATTTTACTTTATCAATTGATAAATGTTATCTATCAGTAGATGTTTTAAAAAAAATTTGGAATATTTAACTAAATTAGCTCTTATTGCTAGGGCGCCAAAGAGGCCTAAATTTCGTGCTATTTAACCAACAGCCAGAGCCGATAAACTCTGAAAGGATATGGTCGGTTTAGCAAACGAAAGGATGCCGAATTATAGCAGACCATAAAAGCGGGTTGCGACGAAAGCAAATTAGTCAAGATGATTCCGCCACCAAATAATTCGATGGAGAAGCCTACAATGGCCTAAGAAGGAAAATTGATGTAATAAGAGAACCTGTCTAGGAAGTTGCTCAAACGGACAGTCCAGAGTCTACTAATATATATAGCAAATATTGGGTAGTTTATCATATAAATAAAACCTGGAATCAGCCTCTTAAAGAGGATACTTCCCCTAAGGAATTAAGGTCGAAATTTAGCGTAACTTGGAGAATCCTAAAACTAAGTAATTAAATTTACTAATCCGGAAATAAAAGCCCGGATGGTCAAGGATAAAGCATCTTTTTAGTAGTCGTAAGGGTAAACCTAAATTTGGAATAATTTAGTTAATCGTCTTACTGTGAAGAGAGTTAATCACTCTTATAGGGCGAAAGAAGAAAGTAATTTACTATTTATTCAATGGTATCAAGGAAGGGGTTGATATATGATATCAACAACGGTTTCACTAGAAACTAAACTTTCACGAACATTGAAGAGAATTCAATATCGTTCATCGAATGGCTACTCTCTAAAAAGAGAATTACAGTAGAGAATGAATAACTTTTGTAATACGTTAACAGCATTTAATAAAATTGCTGCTAACAAAAGGGCGGGCACACTAGGCGTTGACAACGAAACCATTGATGGGATATAATCTAGGAAAACTATAAAGATACCATCAGGAATACGTCAATAATGGTTATAATCCCAAACCAGTTAAAAGAATTCTCATTCCTAGTGATAATAAAGGAACTAGACCTCTGGGGCTACCTACTATCAAGGACCGGCTAATACAAAAATGCCTCGAACAACTCTTAACTCCCTATTTTGAAAATATTTTTTCAGAATGGAGCTTGGGATTTAGAACCAAAAAATTTTGCCATGATGCAATCAAACGCGTCAAACAAAGATTTAAAGGAATTGACTACATCGTCAAAATCGACTTAAAAGGCTACTTTGATACCATCAATCATGAGATTCTCATGAGAACCTTAAATTGGTTCATCAGAAAGAATAAAGTCCTCTCAACCATTAACAAATGGTTAAAAGCCGGCTTCATGAAGGACGGAATCAAACATGAATCTTTATCTGGTTCTCCCCAAGGAGGAATCATTTCTCCCTTATTAGCCAATATATATTTACATTACATTGACCTAAAAATGGGGGAACTGATTAAAGAAGGGAAGCCGATTAGGCAGGACAACCCAGAATATAAAAAAGCATGGCTTAAGAACCAGCACCATAAACTGGGAGTTGATAGGTATATCAATTTAAATCCAAAAACAAGAGTTGAGTACATCCGTTACGCCGATGATTTTATCATTGGCATTAAAGGCGAATATGAAAAAGCTGAAGGGATTAAGAATCAAGTGGTCCAATGGCTAGAGCAAGATTTAAAACTTACCATAAATAAGAATAAATCGAAAATTGCAAAAGCTAGTAAAGGAACTAGATTTCTATCCTACATGATTAAGGTAAACCCCACCAATAAAACTCGTACAAGGAAATCCACAAAGAATTCCTTAAACGGTCAAGTTCAAATCCGGATTCCCCAAGCGAAAGCCAAAGAATACGGACATGAATATAATTGGGTAAAAGAGGGAAAGGTAAAACACGACGAAACATTAGCGGGTAGAGACGAATTAGAGATAATCCGGACCTATAAGACAATTGTTAGAGGAATTATCCAATACTTTTGTTTAGCTGACAATCTAAGTGTTTTAACCCATCTAAATTACCTAGCTGAAGATAGCTGTTTGAAAACGCTGGCAAGGAAACGAAAAACATCGATTGTCAGAGTTCGAAAGAAATTCAATAAAGGTTCAACTTGGGGTATCTCCTATATTAATAAGGGAAAGACTCAATACGAACCATGGGGCGTTTACTCCTGGGATAAAATTAAAAAAATGCGTAACTATAAGGGTAACCCGGACATTGCCATTAAGAGATTTTTATTACAGGGTCGCACACACCTAACTGACCGCCTGAAAGCGGAACGTTGTGAGAACTGCGACAAAACAACCCAACTTCAAATTCATCACATTGGGACAGTTCGCAATGCGAATCACCAAAGGATCATGAATAAAAGTACCAAGGTATTGTGTAAAGACTGTCATCGCAAGATAACCAATCAACAAATACATGATATTAAAAAGAATAAGAACGATAAGAATAAATAGCTAATCAACCGCGAGGGGAAATTAGTTCTTGAGAGAGAGTAAATTATGGAAAGCCGGATGCTTGGAAACTTGCTTGTCCGGTTTGGACGGGGGCTGATTGTAAATAAAACGGCAAATACAAATCGCCGCATAAAACGCAATTAATCTATCCGTATTAGAAACTGAGCTTTTATGTTATCCTTCCTTAGGTTTAGTTTCTATAAATAGTTGTGGATCTCATCAAGATATGAATTTTAATCTTTTTATGAAGTCTAAAGAAACTTTTGGTATTTATTTTTATCATATTTATAATTTAGTTTTATCATATAAATCATTAAATTTTCATAAATTAAGAGTATTAGGTGTAGAACAAGAAAAACGCATGTTTAAAGCGAGGGCGCCAAAGAGGCCTAAATTTCGTGCTATCTAACCAATAGCCAGGGCTGATAAACCCTGAAAGGAGATGGTCGGTTTGACAAACGAAAGAATGTCAGATTACAGCAGACCACAAAAGCAGGTTGAGACGAAAGCAAATTAGTCAAGATGATCTTGCCACCGAATAATTCTATGGAGAAGCCTGCAATGGCCTAAGAAGGGCAATTGATGTAATAAACAAACCTATCCGAAAGTTGCTTAGACGGACAGTCCAGAGTCTACTAGTATATGTCGCTTGTACGGAGTAGTTTATCAATTAAAGGAAACCTGGAATCAGCCTCTAGAAAGAGGACACTTCCCCTAAGGAATTAAGGTCGAAATTTAGAGTAACTTGGAGAATCCTAAAACTAAGTAATTAAGTTTACTAACTCGGAAATAAAAGCCCGAGTGGTCAAGGATAAAGCATCTCTTTAGTAGTCGTAAGGATAAACCTAAATTTGGAATAATTTAGTCAATCATCTTACCAAGAAGAGAGTTAACCACTCTTATAGGGCGAAAAGAAGAAAGTAATTTACTATTTATTCAATGGTATCAAGAAAGGAGTTGATATACTATGTCAACAACTGTTTCACCAGAAACTAAACTTTCGCGAACATTGTATAAAATTCAATATCGTTCATCAAATGGCTACTCTCTAAAAAGAGAATTACAGCAAGGGATGAACAACTTTTATAATACGTTAATAGCATTTAATAAAATTGCTGCTAATAAAGGGGCGGGCACACCCGGAATTGACAATAAAACCATTGATGGGATTAATCTAAGGAAAATAGAAAAATACCATCAGGAATACGTCAATAATGGTTACAACCCTAAACCAGTTAAAAGAATTCTCATCCCTAGTGACAACAAAAAAACTAGACCTCTGGGGCTACCCACTGTCAAAGACCGACTGATACAAAAATGTCTGGAACAACTCTTAACTCCCTACTTTGAAAATATATTTTCAGAATGGAGCTTTGGATTTAGAACCAAAAAATCTTGTCATGACGCTGTAAAACGCGTTAAGCAAAGATTTCAAGGAATTGACTACATCATCAAAATTGACTTAAAAGGCTGTTTCGATAACATCAATCATGAGATTCTCATGAGAACCCTAAATCGGTTCATCAGAAAGAATAAAGTCCTCTCAACTATTAACAAATGGCTGAAAGCCGGCTTCATGAAAGATGGAATCAGATACGAATCTTTATCAGGTTCTCCTCAAGGAGGAATTATTTCCCCTTTACTGGCGAATGTATATCTACACTACATCGACCTGAAAATGGAAGAACTGATCAAAGAGGGGAAGCCAATTAAGAGTAATAACCCAGAATATAGGAAAGCGTGGCTAAAAAACCAGCACCATCAACTGGGAATTGACAGTTCTCTTAACCTAAATCCGAAACCTAGAGTTGAATACATCCGCTATGCTGATGACTTTATCATTGGTGTTAAAGGCGAGTATGACAAATCCGAAAGGATTAGAAATCAAGTAGTCCAATGGCTAGAACAAGACTTGAAACTTATTATTAATAGGGACAAATCAAAAATTGTGAAAGCCAACAAAGGAACTAGGTTTCTATCCTACATGATTAAGGTAAACCCCACCAATAAAACCCGTAAAAGGAAGACCACGCGGAATTCCTTAAACGGCCAAGTTCAAATCCAAATTCCAAAGACGAAAGTCAAGGAATACGGGAATGAATACAATTGGTTAAAAAGGGGAAAGATTAAACACGACGAAACATTAGCGGATAGAGACGAATTAGAAATAATTCGAACCTATCAAACAATCGTTAGAGGAATTAACCAATACTTTTGTTTGGCTAACAATCTGGATGTCTTAACTCACGTGAATTATCTAGCTGAATATAGCTGTTTGAAAACACTGGCAAGAAAATGGAAAACATCAATTGCCAAAGTTCGAAAGAAACTTAACATAGGTTCAACTTGGGCTATTCCCTATCTTAATAAAGGGAAAACCCAATACGAACCATGGGTTGTCTACTCCTGGGATAAAATCAAAAAAATGCGTAACTATAAGGGAAATCCTGATATTACCATTAATAGATTTTTATTCCAAGGTCGTACACATCTAACTGACCGTCTAAAAGCGGAACGTTGCGAGAACTGCGATAAAACAACTCAACTCCAAATTCACCACATTGGTACAGTTCGCGATGCGAGCCACCGTAGTGTCATGAATAAAAGAACAAAGGTATTGTGTAAAGACTGTCATCGAAAAGTGACAAATCAACAAATACATGATATCATAAAGAATAAGAACGATAAGAATAAATAGCTAACTAACCGCAAGGAGAAATTAGTTCTCGGAAGAGAGTAAATTATGGAAAGCCGGATGCTTGGAAACTTGCTTGTCCGGTTTGGACGGGGGCTGATTGTAAATAAAACAGCAAATACAAATCGCTGAATAAAACGCAATTAATCTATCCGTATCTAATAATATAAATACTCATAAAGGTTTAATTTTTTCTTTCGGCATTATTTATTATATAGTTTCGTATAGTTTATTTAATAATATTCCTTTTTCCCATTGGCATTTTAAAACATGTCAATTAACTAAAGAATTACTCAAAGATTTTTTATATTTTAGTAATAAAACTCCTGGTGAAAAGATTTTTACAAAATTTGGAATTACGGGAGCGCGCGGAGAAGCTTTAGCGGGTTATTATAAAATTTTTTTTCAAGGTTTACCCTTTATTTTACGTATCTATAAAAAAAATCCTTATTTAAAATCTCAAGAATTTTATTTATGTTTGTTAATTTTTTATATGAGTATTATCGAAGATACAACTTTAATTAATAAAATTGGTCTTTCGTTTTTTAAAAAAATACAAAAAAAATCTTTATCATGGTTAAATATTTTGGAAAATTATGGGTTTTACAACTTTCAAAAAGCTATTTTATCTAAAAATGATTACTATGCAAATTATAAAATCTCTCCAGGGGGTTGTGCTGATTTATCTGTTGTAACTTATTTTTTATTTTGTGTAAATCGGTTGAATAATATTTATGAATATTGAGTTTTTTTAGTTAAAAAATATATTTTTGAACTAAAATTAATAAAAATGGAGTGTGTCAAGTGCAAAATATTCAAAAAAAAATTTATTATTTAAAACAAAATCCTTTAAGTGTGATTGTTCGCACGAAAACTAAGAATAATGCTTATAAAATTTTAAAAAATACATTAGAAAATGGTTTTCGTTTTGCCGAAATTACTTTAACTATTCCTCAAGCTTTTTCTATAATCAAAGAAATTAGTTTGCAATATCCCGAAGCAATGATTGGAGCTGGTACTGTATTAACATTACAAGAAGCTAAAACAGCTTTAGAAGCGGGAGCACAATATTTGGTTTCTCCCGTTTATAATGAAGAAATTTTAAATTGGTCTATCCAAAATGATATTTTATACATTCCTGGAGTTATGAGTGTTAATGAAATGTATTTAGCTATTCAAAAAGGTGCTTCTTTATTGAAATTGTATCCAAGTATTGCATTTACATCTCAAGCTTTATCCTTAATTCGAGATCCTTTTCCTAATTGGCCTATTTTAGCAACAGGAGGTATTAATTTATCAAACATTTTAGATTATTTTGAGGCAGGTGTATTAGCGGTTGGTATTACAGGTGAATTAGGTAGCGATCGTGATGTGGATATAGTGAATGAATCTAAAATAGCTAATTTAGCTTTTAAATATGTCGATATAGTTAAAAAAGTGATTAAAAAAAGAGGATTAAAAAATGATAAATAATAATAAATCAAAACCCATTATAAAAAGAGCCTTTTGTGGTTCTCTCAATTCTAGTGATTGTTTAGTCACTATAGAACCTAATTTAGCTGATATTATACAAATTTTCATTCAATCACCTTTTGAAAAACAATTTGGAGAACAAATGCGAACTTTAACTCTGAAAATTTTAAAAGAAAATAATGTTACTAGTTGTAAAGTGTTAATCCAAGATCAAGGCGCTTTAGAAATCGTTTTAAAATCACGTATTTTAGTGGCTTTAGAGCGTTCTAAAGTCTGATTTACTTCTACTATTATAAAATTTTTTAATTTTTAAATACAAAAAATAATATCGAGGATAAAAATGAAAAAAAATAGAAAAACCATGTTATTTTTACCTGGTAACAACCCTGCTTTATTTAAAGATGTTATTTCTTATAAGGTAGATAGTGTGATATTTGATTTAGAGGATGCTATTGCTGTTGAAGAAAAGGATGCCGCGCGCGAATTAACTCGAAATATGATTAGTTTTTTGGATTATCATAGGTTTAATATTGAAACTATGGTCAGAATTAATGCTTTTGATACTCCTTTTTATCAGAAAGATTTGGAAGCTATGGTAACCAATGAAAAATTAGATGCTATCCGTTTACCGAAGGTTGAATCAAAATTAGAAGTTTTACGAGTTATCCAAGATATCGAAAGTATTGAGGCTAAATATAATAAATCTTCTAAAATTGTTATTTTTTGCGCTATAGAAAGCGCTAAAGGAGTTTTAAATGCTCTTGAAATAGCTTTATCTTCTTCGCGAGTAGTAGGAATTGCTTTGGGTGGTGTCGATTATATGTTAAATTTGCAAGCTACTAAAACTATTAATCGTCATGAATTGTTTTTCGCTCGCCAGATGATATTGCATGCAGCTAGAGCTGCTGACATTGATGCTATTGATTGCATTTATGATAATGTTTCCGATTTGGAGGGTTTAGAAAAAGAAGCTATTTTAGTAAAAGAAATGGGTTTCAATGGTAAATCGGCCATACACCCCGATCAACTACCTATTATTAATCGAGTTTTTCAACCTAGTGTAAAAGAAATTCAAGAAGCTTTGAAAATTTTAACTTTATATAAAAAATATCGTTTACAAAATCAAGGTGTATTCGCGATTGATGGCAAAATGATTGATAAACCAGTTATAAAATATTCGGAAAATATTTTACAAAAAGCTAATATTTCGAATCCTAATATAGAAGATGAATAAAGATTTATTTGGTATTTTTGTATTAATAATAAATTCAAAATAATAAAGGATTTTAGATGATAGATTAAATTAATTTTGAATAAGTTAGAACTTTGTCGAGATATTTTATTAGTTTAATATTTGCATTTTTTGATATAAATAAACATTATTCAAAAGTATTACATTCAGAGAATATAATTTTATCGAATTATAAAAAATTATTTAAATAGTTTTTTGATTAAAAAATACTTAAGAAAATTAAGTGATTTTCGAATGGTTAATGAAAAAAGGAATAATTAAATGAGAGAAAAATTTAAGAAAAATGGAAAAAAACCAGATAATAATGCATTTTATGATTGTAAAAATAATGATAATAGTGTTGGAGTGATGACTAAAATTAAAAATAATTTAAATAATAAAGTTTTAAATTCTTTAGAAGAAGCTATTGTTAAAAGTGGTTTGAAAGATGGTATGACTATTTCTTTTCATCATGCTTTTAGGCATGGTGATAAAACTTTTCGACAAGTTATGGAAGCTATCAAAAAATTAAATATTAAAAATTTAACTGTTTTAGCTTCTTCTTTTACAAAGTCTCATGATTGTTTTATTGAATATATTAAAAATGGTATTGTAACTTCTTTGGAAGGTTCAGCTATAAGGGGAGAGTTAGGAAATGCTATTTCTGAAGGTCTCTTAACAAAACCTGTTATTATTAGATCTCATGGCGGTAGAGCACGATCTATTACTACGGAACAATCTTATATTAATGTTGCTTTTTTAGCTGCTTCAAGTAGTGATGAAATGGGTAACGCTAATGGTGTTGTAGGTGATTCTTGTGTAGGATCTTTAGGTTATGCTATTGTAGATGCTCAATATGCTGATAAAACTATTATTATTACAGACAATTTAGTTTCTTATCCGAATAATCCTATTTCTATTCCACAAATTTATGTTGATTATGTGGTTAAAGTAGAAGTTATTGGTGATAATAAAAAAATTTCTTCAGGAGAAATTCATTCTAAATTTAATCCTAAAGAAATTGTTATTGCTGAAAATATTGTTAAAGTTATTAAAAATACGCCTTATTTTAAAAATGGCTTTTCTTTTCAAACAGGTACTGGTGGGGCTTCCCAAGCATCTTTAGTAATTTTATCTGACGAAATGAGACGTAAGCAAATAAAAGCTTCTGTTTTTTTAGGGGGGATTATTAAATTAGAAGTAGATTTATTAAAAGAAGGGCTAGTTAATACACTATTAGATGTGCAGTCTTTTGATTTAGAAGCTGTTAATTCTTTAAAAAACAATCCGAATCATTTAGAAATGTCAGCTTCTTTTTATGCTAATCCCTTTATTAAAGGTTGTGCCGTTAATAAATTAGATTTTGGTATTTTAAGTGTGTTAGAAATAGATGTTAATTTTAATTGCAATGTTATTACAGGAAATGATGGATATTTACGTGGAGCTTCCGGTGGTCATAGTGATGTAGCATATGGTAGTAAAATTGCTATTGTAGCTGCTCCTTTAATTCGAGGACGAATTTCTTCTATAGTGGATCGTGTGCAAACAATAGTTACTCCAGGAAATACTATTGATGTTTTGGTAACTGATTTAGGCATTGCTGTAAATCCGATAAGAACTGATTTACTTATGTGGTTAAAGTCAGCTGGAATAGTTGTTAAAGATATTCGCGAATTACGTGACTTGGCTTATAGTATTGTGGGCAAACCATTACCAATTGATTATGATACTAATCGTGTTATTGCTTTGATTGAGTATCGTGATGGTACTTTAATTGATACTGTTTATAAAGTAAAATAAGTTATGATGTTTAGGTTTGTATAATTATTATGTTTTCTAAAATGATTAAGCAATATTTAAAAGCTAAAGAAGAAAGATATATATTACAAGGGCGCCAAAGAGGCCTAAATTTCGCGCTATTTAACCAATAGCCAGAGCCGATAAACTCTGAAAGGATATGGTTGGTTTGGCAAACGAAAGAATGTCAGACTACAGCAGACCATAAAAGCGGGTTGCGACAAAAGCAAATTAGTCAAGAAGACGCCGCCACCAAATAATTCTATGGAGAAACCTGCAATGGTCTAAGAAGGAAAATTGATGTAATATATAGACCTATCTCGGAATTTGCTTAAGCGGATAGTCCAGAGTCTACTAGTATAAGTTGTAAGTACTGAGTAGTTTATCGGATAAATAAACCCTGGAATCAGCCTCCCAAAAGAGGATACTTCACCTAAGGAATTAAGGTCGAAATTTAGCGTAACTTGGAGAATCCTAAAACTAGGTAATTAAATTTACCAATCCGGAAATAAAAGTCCGAATGGTCAAGGATAAAGTATCTTCTTAGTAGTCGTAAGCGTAAACCTAAATTTGGAATAATTTAGTTAATCGTCTTACCGAGAAGAGAGTTAACTACTCTTATAGGGCGAAAGAAGAAAGTAATTTATTATTTTATTCAATGACATCCAATGAGATCGAGAAAAAAGTCGATAAATAATGTCAATAACGGTTTCACCAGAAACTAAATTTTCACGAACATTGGATAGAATTCAATATTGTTCATCAAAAGGCTACTCTTTAAAAAGAGAACTCCAACAGGGAATGAATAACTTTCAGAATACGTCAACGGCATTCAATAGAATTTCCGCTAATAAAGGGGTGGGTACCCCTGGAATTGATAATATAAACCGTCGATGGAATTAATCTGGAAAGACTAAAAAGATACCATCAGGAATATGTCAATAACGGCTACAACCCAAAACCGGTTAAAAGAATTCTCATTCCTAAGGATAATGGAAAAACCAGACCCCCCCTTTTTTTGGTTTACCCGCCCTCAAAGATCGGCTGATAAAGAAAGGTTTCGAACAACTTTTAAATCCCTATTTTGAAAATCTTTTTTCAGCATGGAACTTCGGATTTAGAACCAAAAAATCTTGCCACGATGCCATCAAACGCTTCAAACAAAGATTTAAGGGAATTGTGATTACATTGTCGAAATTGATTTAAAAGGCTACTTTGATACGATCGACCATGAAATTCTAATGAGAACCTTAAATTAGTTCATCAGAAAGAATAAAATCCTATCAACCATTCACAAATGGTTGAAAGCCAGCTTCATGAAAAAAACGGAATCAAATACGAGTCTTTATCAGGTTCTCCTCAAGGAGGGATTATTTCTCCCTTGCTGGCGAATGTATATTTACACGACATCGATCTGAAAATGGAAGAACTGATTAAAGAAGGAAAGCCAATTAGGAAGAACAACCCAGAATATAGGAAAGCATGGCTTAAAAACCAGCACCATCAACTGGAGATTGATAGTACTATTAAACTAAATCCAAAACCTAGAGTCGAATACATCCGTTACGCTGATGATTTTATCCTCACAAAGGGACTAGGTTTCTATCCTATATGATAAAGGTAAACTTCATCAATAAAAATCGAAAAGAGAAAGCCATAAAGAATTCCTTAAATGGCTGTGTTCAAAACCAAATAGAAAGAATAAGAACAATAAGAATGAATAACTAATCAGTCGCGAGACGAAATTAGTTCTCGCAAAAGAGTAAATTAGGGAAAGCGGTGTGCTTGGAAACTTGCTTGCACCGTTTGGACGGGGGCCAATTGTAAATAAAACAGCAAATACAAATCGCTGAATAAAACGTAATTAATCTATCCGTATCTTAAAATGTTAAATCATTATCAAAAAGGTTTGTTAACTATTAATCTAAATATTCCGGGGATCATTAAACTGAAACCTTTATATTTCGAATTTTTTAATTTATTTATGAAAAATATTATAATACCTTTTTTACAAACAAAACAAATATGTTTAGGTTGTAATGATTTTAGAATATTATTTGATAAAGCTGGTTTTTATGTTAATATAATTTTGATTACTGCAGAAATAACAAAATTAATAGAAATTAAAAAAAAATTTTTAATTTTAGAAAAAACTCATATTTGTTTTCGTTTAATTGATTTAGATATTATTAATTTAAAACATGAAAATATTTCTCGAAATTTGTTTTATCCGCTTAATTCTCGATTATGTTTTATATGTTCGAAAGAAGCGAAAGTATGTGCTTTGAATAAAGCACATAACTTAAGAGAATTATTAACATTTATTGATGATATTATGATAAATTTTATTTATTCAAATAAAAAAATCTAATTTAATAAATTCAAAATAATTTGGATTTTTAGATGGATATATTATTTATTTATTGATCTGATTATTTTTTATTATAAATAGTTTTTTATTTTTTATTTATTTATATTATTAATTACAAATAAAAAAAGAGTTTTAGGAGTTTTTTTATGAAAATTATGTCTGTTAATTCTGGTAGTTCATCTTTGAAGTTTCAATTAATTGATATGGTTACAGAAAAAATGTTGTGTAGTGGTTTATGTGAGCGAATCGGTAATTTTAATTCTATATTTACTATTAAAACTTCAGATCAAATTTATAAACAAAATATAGTTATTGCTGATCATCGATTAGCTATTGAATTATTATTAAAAAAATTAATTGAATTATCAATCATTAAAGAAATTACTGAAATTAAGGGAATTGGTTATCGTATTGTTCAAGGTGGCGAATTATTTCCAAATTCTATTATTTTAACAGATGAAACTCTTGATAAATTGGAAAGTTTAAATAATTTAGCTCCTTTACATAATCCGGTTAATATTTTGGGCGCTCGTTTGTTTAAACAAATTTTACCTAAAGCTCTTCATGTAGGTGTTTTTGATACTAGTTTTCATCAAACCCTTAAAGCTTCTAATTTTTTATATGCAGTACCTTACGAATGGTATAAAAAATATCAAATTCGTAAATATGGTGCCCATGGTACTTCTTGTCGTTTTATTATTCAAGAAGCGCAACGTTTTTTAGAAAAATCTAATTTAAAATTAATTATCTGCCACGCTGGAAATGGAGTTTCTATTACTGCCGTTAATAGTAAAGGAGAATCAGTAGATACTTCTATGGGAGTTACACCATTAGCCGGTGTTCCAATGGGTACGCGTAGCGGAGACATAGATCCTGCTATTGTTGCTTTAATTTCTAGTTATGAAAATAAAACCTCTCAAGAAGTGATTAATGATTTAAATAATAAATCTGGCTTATTAGGTATCTCAGGAATTTCTAACGATTGCAGAGATTTAGAAAAAGCGATGTTAGAAGGTAATGCTCAGGCCAAATTAGCTTTAAAGATTCAAATTAAGAAAATTGTTGATTATATTGCCAGTTATTATGTAGCATTAGAAGGTATTGATGCTCTGGTATTTACAGCAGGTGTTGGCGAAAATTCCATTTTTTTTAGATCAGAAATTATTTCAAAATTAGCAGTTTTAAATATTTTTTTAGAACCAACATTAAATGAAAATGGTCCTAAATTGAGAAATATTGCTAGCAAAAATTCTATCATTCCTATTTTAATTATTCCTACTAATGAAGAGTTAACTATTGCTCGAGATGTTATATCTTTTATTTCGAATAAAAATAATGAAGCTAATATAGAGTAAATAAATAATTTTAATCCTTTTATGAGCGTTCAAAGAACTTAAATATTGTGTTATCTCATCAATAATTAGTAGCTAATAAAGCAAGAATATTACCTCCTCTTTTTATCAAATATTTCCTTATTTTTTGAATCTAAATTTTAACTTTTGAGTAGAATAAGTTCAACCCGTAATAATGACTTTATCGTCGGCGCCAAAGGAACATTAGGTGCAACATTAAGAAGATAAAAAATCAAGTCACTTAATAAGATAAAAAATCAAGTCACTTAATGGTCGGAATAATGTTAAAACTAACTATTATTAAAAACAAATTTCAGATCATGAATACTCAAAAAGGAACATAATTATTATCTTACATGGTTAAAATAAATCTTGCCAATAGTATTTAAAAAAAAC
>NZ_JAOSIT010000014.1:0-15948 GCF_030586975.1 Candidatus Phytoplasma gossypii
TATCAGGTTCTCCTCAAGGAGGAATTATTTCCCCTTTGTTGGCGAATGTATATTTACATTACATGGACCTGAAAATGGAGGAACTGATTAAAGAAGGAAAACCAATTAGGAAAGGAAACCCAGAATACTGGAAAGCATGGACTAAAAACCAGCACCAGAGACTGGGGATTGATAGTTCTATCAACCTAAATCCAAAACCAAGAGTCGAATACATCCGTTATGCTGATGATTTTATTATTGGTGTTAAAGGCGAGTATGACAAAGCCGAAAGGATTAAGAATCAAGTAACACAATGGCTAGAGCAAGATTTAAAACTTACCATCAGTAAGGACAAATCAAAAATTGTCAAGGCCAGCAAAGGAACTAGGTTCTTATCCTACTTGATTAAGGTAAAACTCACCAATAAAACTCGCGAAAGGAAAACCGTAAAGAATTCCTTAAATGGTAAAGTTCAAATCCAAGTTCCCAAAGCGAAAGCCAAGGAATATGGACACGAATATAATTGGTTAAAAGAGGGAAAGGTAAAACACGACAAAACATTAGTGAAGAGAGATGAATTGGAAACAATCCGGATCTATCGAACAATTGTTAGAGGAATTATCCAATACTTTTATTTAGCTAACAATATAAGTGTTTAACCCATCTAAATTATCTAGCTGAAGATAGCTGTTTGAAAACACTGGCAAGAAAACGGAAAACGTCGATTGCCAGAGTTCGAAAGAAACTTAATATAGGTTCAACTTGGGCTATTCCTTATCTTAATAAAGGGAAAATCCAATATGAACCGTGGGCTGTCTACTCTTGGGATAAAATTAAAAAAATGCGTAACTACAAAGGAAACCCGGATTATTGCCTTAATAGATTTAAATTCCGAGGTCGTACGCATCTAACTGACCGTCTAAAAGCGGAACGTTGTGAGAACTGCGACGAAACAACCCAACTTCAAATTCATCACATTGGGACAGTTCGCAATGCGAATCACCAAAGGATCATGAATAAAAGTACCAAGGTATTGTGTAAAGATTGTCATTGCAAGATAACCAATCAACAAATACACGATATTAGAAATAAGAATGATAAGAATAAATAGCTAATCAACCGCGAGGGGAAATTAGTTCTCGCAAGAGAGTAAATTATGGAAAGCGGTGTGCTTGGAAACTTGCTCGCACCGTTTGGACGGGGGCTGATTGTAAATAAAACAGCAAATACAAATCGCTGCATAAAACGCAATTAATCTATCCGTATCTTTAGGAATTAAAGGTAATTTTCAAAAAAAGCTTTTGGTATATCAAAAAGATAAAGAAATGTGTTTCAGGTGTAATAAAGTAATTCAAAAAATTAAAATCAATGGTCGTAGTTCTTATTTTTGTGATTTTTGTCAGTTAAAATAAATAGAAATATTTTATGTTATTTTTTGATAATTATGAGGTCTAATCAGTATTTATTCTTGTTTTTATCAGTTTTTATCAATTATTTATAATTATTTATAGTAATAGTATTTAAGGAAGGCCACAAATAATGATTAATTCGAATATAATTAAAATTTATTGTGTTAACAAATTGACTTTGGAAGATTACAAAGTACTTAATTTATTATATCAACCCCTAATTGGAACTATTGCTATCTCTTTGTATAATACTTTATATTTTTTAAACGAAAGTAAAAATAATATTGATAATAATTTTACTATTACATATCAGATGTTATTCGATTTGTTAAATGTAAATAAAAAAACTTTTCAATCTAATCAATATAAATTAGAAGCTCTCCGTTTGTTAGAAACTTATTCTAATGATAATCAAGATATTATTTATGTACTTTATTCTCCTGTTTCAGTTCAAAAATTTTTCAATGATCCTTTATTAAGTCATTTTTTTTTAAGCGAAGTTGGTAATTATTATCATTGTTTACAAAAATTATTACTAAATAAATTACCTTTAATACCTGAAAATTTCCAAAATATTAGCAAAAATTTTGTAGATCTTTATAAAGTTAATAAAATTAATATTGATTATACCTCTTTATATCATCATTCTAATTCGGGTAATGCCCAAAACAATAATAATAACCATTTAGTGGTATTTAAAAAATTTTTCGATTACGAAGTTTTTTTTAATAATTTATCTGAACGTTTTAAAAAACCTTTTTTATTAGAAAATGAAAATATTGATTATATCGTAACTTTAGGTTTTGTTTATATGTTACAACCAAAAGAAATGGCTGTTTTGTATCAAAAAATTTTTCGCCATAATTGTAATCAAAATCTTAATATTAATTTAAATGTTTTGAAAGATTATTTATATGAACAAAATATAAAAACTCAACAAAATATTAAAATTATTGATGTTAATAATCATCAACAAGAAAAAAATGAAATGATTTTATGTTTAAAAAGATCGCATCCTATTCATATTATTAAAAATTTTGGTAAAAATATTAACATAAATAAAAAATTAAATCATGATTTATTCATGTTAATTCAAAATCATAAAAATGTAGATATTGGAGTTATTAATGCTTTATTAATGTATATTTGCAAAAAGAAACATCATGAAATTGATTTTGTTTTATCTTATAATTATTGTGATGTTGTTTTAAAATCATGGTTAAAAAGAGGTATTATTTCTGCAGAAATGGCTTATAATTACTTGACAGAAGAGTTAGAAAATAATAATAATAAAAAATTTAATTCTGCTCGCAAAAATGTTCCTTTGCCTAAATGGTTAGATGATTTTATGAAAAATTTACATTAAGTTTGCATTAATTAAAAGTAATCGAGAAATATTTGAGTTCAACTATGAGACTGATAAATTATTATATAATCTTATATTGGTGCCGAAGAGGACTAAATTTCATGCTATTTATCCAATATTCAGGGCAGATTCTAAAAGAATATGATCGGTCAGGAAAACGAAAGAATGATTGATTATAGAAGACTATAAAATTGGGTTGTAACAAAAGCAAATTAGTCAAGAGGATACTGCCGCCGAATAATTTCTTGGAAAAGTCTGAAATGGCCTAAGAAGAAAAAGTGATTTAGTATATAGACCTATTTCGGAATTTGCTTAAACGAACAGGTCAGAGTCTACTAATATATAATTATTAAGTAGTTTATGTTTATCAGATAAAGCAAATTTGGAATCATTTTCTCTAAAAAAAGAGGATACTTACCCTAAAAAATTAATGTCGGAATTTAGCGTAATTTGAAGAATCCTAAAACTAAGTAATTAAATTTACTAATCAGAAAATAAAAGCCTGGATGGTCAAGGATAAAGCATCTTCTTAGTAGTCGTAAACGTAAACCTAAATTTAATTTATTAAATTTATTTTTTATTTTGATAAATTGTTTATTAATATTATTTAAATGTTTAAAATTAAAAATAAATAGACATAAAAAAACATGATATAATAAACTAAGTAATAATTTATGTGTAAGCTAAAAATATTTAGTAATGTTAAGAAAAAATGAGATTTTAGGTAAATATTTGATGATTTTAAAATTTATTTGTTGAGGTTTAATAACAATAGATTTTTTCTAATTAATCTATATTTATCTGAATTTATAATAAATTCAATGTGTTATTATTTTAGTTTTATAAAAATTTAGATTTTAAAAAAAATTAAATTTTTAATTTAAATTTTTATTTAGGAGTTATTATGGATTCATCTGAAAAGTCAAATTTTCATTTGCAAAAAATTAAAGATTATATTAAGAATCATCCCGACACAAAACATTTACAAATTAAAGACGAAGATGTTATTATTGTTTTTAATTATTTAAATAAAAAAGATAAACCTAATCCTTTCGGATATAAATTAGTTTTAAAAGAACAACCTTATCTTCATGTAGTTTGGCAAGAAACTGTTAAAACTAAACAGATAGATTGGAAAAATAATTTACAACAAAAAAATTTTTTATTTAATCAGGAAATAAATTTGACTGGTATAGATATTAAAAATATAAAATCTATGTCTAAAACACAAAAAAGTATTTTTAATTATATGATGGATATTGTAGAAAAATATAATTCTTTTGATATCAACATTAAACAAAATAAAGGTTTATATATTTATGGTCCTTTTAATTCTGGAAAAACTTTTATGTTAAAAATATTAGCTAAAATGTTATTACTAAATCGTATTCCTTTTTTATTTATTGTTATGTCAGATTTGGTTCGGCAATTTAAATTTTTATGGACTCATGATATTATAGAAGATAAAATAAACCATTTAAAAAAAATTCCATTTTTAATTTTAGATGATTTTGGTTTAGAAAATATGAATGCTTTTTTTCGAGATGATATTTTTATACCTTTATTAAATTATCGTTATGAATATAATTTACCTGTTTTTTTTAGTAGCGTTTTGCATCAGAATGATTTGAAAGAAACTTTACAATTAAATGTAGATTTAATTAATGCTACTAAATCTGCGAAAATTATTAATTTAATTCAAAAATCTACTTTATTATATGATTTTTCTTATAATATTTCTAAAAATAAATTGTCATGATAACAAGAAGGGCGCCAAAAGAGGCCTAAATTTCGTGCTATTTAACCAATAGCCAGGGTCGATAAACCCTGAATGGAGATGGTCGGTTTGACAAACGAAAGAATGTCTAATTATAGCAGACTATAAAAGCGGGTTGCGACAAAAGCAAATTAGTCAAGAAGACCTCGCCACCCAATAATTCGATGGAGAAGCCTGCAATGGTCTAAGAAGGAAAATTGATGTAATAGCGAGACCTGTTTCGGAAGTTGCTTAGACGGACAGTCCAGAATCTACTAATATAAATAGCTTGTATTGAGTAACTTATCGAACAATAAACCTGGAATCAGCCTCCCAAAAGAGGATACTTCCCCTAAAGAATTAAGGTCGAAATTTAGTGTAACTTGGAGAATCCTAAAACGAAGTAATTAAGTTTACTAAGCCGGAATAAAACCCCGGAGCGTCAAGGATAAAGAATCTTCCTAGTAGTCGTAAGGGTAAACCTAAATTTGGTATAATTTAGTTAATCGCCTTACCGAGAAGAGAGTTAATGACTCTTATAGGGCGAAAGAAGAAAGTAATTTACTATTTATTCAATGGTATCAAGGAAGGAGTTGATATATAATATCAACAACGGTTTCACTAGAAACTAAACTTTCGCGAACATTGGATAAAATTCAATATCGTTCATCAAATGGTTACTCCTTAAAAAGAGAGTTGCAACAAGGAATGAATAACTTCTATAACACGTTAACAGAATTTAATAAAATTGCTACTAACAAAGGGGCGGGCACACCAGGCATTGACAATGAAACCATTGATGGAATTAATCTAGAAAGACTCGAAAGATACCATCAGGAATACGTCAATAATGGTTATAATCCCAAACCAGTTAAAAGAATTCTCATTCCTAGTGATAATAAAAGAATCAGACTTTTGGGGCTACCTACTATCAAAGACCGGCTAATACAAAAATGCCTTAGCTCCTTATTTTGAAAATATCTTTTCAGCATGGAACTTGGGATTTAGAACCAAAAAATCTTGTCATGACGCTATCAAACGTGTCAAACAAAGATTTAAAGGGATTGACTATATCGTCAAAATTGACTTAAAAGGCTTTTTTAATACGATCAATTATGAAATTCTTATGAGAACCTTAAATCGGGTTCATCAAAAAGAGTAAAGTTCTCTCAACCATTAACAAATGGCTAAGAGCTGGCTTCATAAAGGATGGCATCAAATACGAATCTTTATTAGGTTCTCCTCAAGGAGAGATTATTTCTCCCTTGCTGGCGAATGTATATTTACACGACATCGATCTGAAAATGGAAGAACTGATTAAAGAAGGAAAGCCAATTAAGAAAAGCAACCCAGAATATGAGAGAGCATGGCTTAAAAAACCATCACCATCAACTGGGGATTGATAGTCAGCTTAATCTAAATCTAAAACCAAGAGTCGAATATATCCGTTATGCTGATGACTTTATCATTGGTGTTAAAGGCGAGTATGACAAAGCCGAAGGGATTAAGAATCAAGTAACGCAATGGTTAGAACAAGATTTGAAACTTACGATCAGTAAGAACAAGTCAAAAATTGTCAAGGCCAGCAAAGGAACTAGGTTCTTATCCTACTTGATTAAGGTAAAACTCACCAATAAAACTCGCGAAAGGAAAACCGCAAAGAATTCCTTAAACGGTAAAGTTCAAATCCAGATTCTCCAAGCGAAAGCCAAGGAATATGGACACGAATATAATTGGTTAAAAGAGGGAAAGGTGAAACACGACGAAACATTAGTGAAGAGAGATGAATTGGAAACAATTCGGACCTATCGAACAATTGTTAGAGGAATTATCCAATACTTTTATTTAGCTGACAATCTAAGTGTTTAACCCATCTAAATTATCTAGCTGAAGATAGCTGTTTGAAAACACTGGCAAGAAAACGGAAAACGTCGATTGCCAGAGTTCGAAAGAAACTTAATACAGGCTCAACTTGGAGTATTTTTTATATTAACAAAAGGAAAACCCAATATGAACCATGGGGTTATCTACTCTTGGGATAAAATTAAAAAAATGCGTAACTACAAGGGAAACCCGGACATTGCCATTAATAGATTTAGATTCCAAGGTCGTACGCATCTAACTGACCGTCTAAAAGCGGAACGTTGTGAGAATTGCGGCAGAACAACCCAATTCCAAATTCATCACATTGGGACAATTCGCGGCGCGAATCGCCAAAGGATCATGAATAAAAGTACAAAGGTATTATGTAAAGAATGTCATCGTAAGATAACCAATCAACAAATACATGATATCAGAAAAAATAAGAACAATAAGAAATTGCCTAATAAAAACGCAATTAATCTATCCATTATTATTTTTTTATTAGTTATTAAATTAGTTAAAATGATATTTTTTTGGATTAATTATATATTGATTTTCAAAAATTAGGGAGAATATAAATATGATTCGTTTAATAGACGTGAATTTGAGCTTTGATGAAGACGAAGATATTTTAAAAGATATTTCTTTTAATTTACCTAGTCGCGGATTTGTTTTTTTGTCAGGACCATCAGGTTCAGGAAAAACTAGTTTATGCAATCTTTTATCAGGATTAGAAAAGATAAGTCATGGTAATATTTTAGTAGAAGATAAAGATTTATCTACTTTTTCAAATTTTGAAATGGCTGATTATAGAAATGGTATGATTTCTTATATAACGCAAGATGCTTATTTTATTAATGAATTAAGTGTTTTAGAGAATATTCTTTTATCTGTTAAATTACAAAAAAGCGTTGTTAATCCGCTCATTCATAAACAAATTAAAGATTTATTTAAATATTTTAATTTACCTATCAGTTTATTGACAAAAAAACCTTTTAAATTATCTGGAGGACAATTACAAAGAGCCAATGTAATTAGAAGTTTAATCAAAGATGTTGATGTGATAATATCTGATGAACCTACAGGTAATTTAGATCCAGATTCTAGTAATTTAGTTTTTAAAAAATTAAAAGAGATTTCTGAAAAAAAATTGGTTATCGTAGTGACTCATGATATTTTATTAGCAACCAAATATGCTGATATCATTATTAAAATAAAAGAAGGTATTGTTAAAGATTATTTATTGCGTAAACAAAATGAC
The DNA here is from genome assembly GCF_030586975.1 of Candidatus Phytoplasma gossypii. Classification (NCBI taxonomy): domain Bacteria; kingdom Bacillati; phylum Mycoplasmatota; class Mollicutes; order Acholeplasmatales; family Acholeplasmataceae; genus Candidatus Phytoplasma; species Candidatus Phytoplasma gossypii. Next base: position 7,635 of record NZ_JAOSIT010000014.1, read on the forward strand.
ACTTTTAATAATGAAAATGTTCAATTTAATGAAAAGGATTTAGATTTATTAACTTATGTTGATAATTTAGAAAAACAAAAATTTGTTTCTAAAATCAAGGAAGTTTCTAATTTATTTGAAAACGATCATCTTTTGAAGTTTAAATCTGTTTCATCTAATTTACCTTTTAAAGAAGTGCATTCTATTTGTAAATTTTTTTATAAAAATCATTGGAAACGAAATTTATTTAGTCTTTTTTATTATTTTGTAACATCTTTTTTAGCATTTAGTTTGATATTGTATGTAAATATTTTCTTGGGAAAAATATTTTGGTATAAAACATCTTTGTTTAAAAATATATATTTAGAATTGAATGAAAGTATTATATTGCCTTTTTCAAAAGGATTTTATGGAGTATCTTTTGTAGGATTTTTAGTAATATTTTTATTTTGGTTGTTTTATTTTCTTTTATCTAAGTCCTTTCTTAATCGTCAGACAATAGTTTTTTATCGTACCGCAGGTATTACTCGTATTTTAGGTGCGAATAGTCGAATTATTAATAAAATATTATTTTATTTTATCGCTTATTTTATATTGGCGTTTACTTTCTTACAGCAAATGTTTATGTTTTTATACCAATGGTCAGTTAATAAAAGTGTCAATAAGGGTTTGAATTATTTCAATAATGGTTTAAATTATTTTTCTATGTTTTTGGATAAAAAAGCAATTCCTGGTTTTAATGATATGAATTTGTTTGCACAAAAAAAATCATTAGTGCAATTAAGTGAAAAACTTTATCCTTGTTCTATCGAAATTCTTCAAAACTTTTTTTATCCTTTATGTGAGAATGGTTTTTTTTCAATTTCACCTAGTTATCGAACTATAGTTAGTTGGATAGGTTTTTTTATTATTTGTTTTTTCTTTGTGTATAGTATTTATCTTTTAATGAATTCTAAACGATTAAATAAAACAAAACCTTTAATGATGTTAAAAAAAGGAAATTCTTGAAATAATTTTCATAAAAAATTCATTATAAATAAATAATTTATTTTGTTATAAATAATTATAAATTTTATAATTTTTTATTAAAATAATAACTCGATTTCTTAAGATTATTTTTTAGGAAATTGAGTTATTATAATTCTTATTTTATTTATTTTTATATTCATATTTTTGATTCTTTAATTAATTCAAACAATAAATATTTTTTATTAAAAGGATTTTAATTTCATATGAAAATTAAAGTGATAAGCACTTCTACTAGTTGTTTAGATTATTTTCATCAAAAACATAATATTGGATTAATTAGATTACAAATTTTTTTAAATAATCAAGAATATCGAGATGGTGAAAATTTAACTGCAGATCAATTTTATGATTTTATAACTAAAAATCCTCGTTTAATCGCTACTACTTCTCAACCTCCTATAGGAGAAATAGTTGATTATTTTCGCCAAATAGCTCGTTTAGGTTATCAAAAAATTTTTGTTACCACTTTGTCTAGTGCATTAAGCGGCAGTTATAATAGTATTTTATCTGCTAGTAAAATAGTTGCTTCTGAAATAGAAGTTATAGTTTTTGATACCCAAAGTATTGGTTTTTGCGAAGCATATTGTGCTTTACAAGCTGAACGTATGTTTTCTGAAGGTTTTGAAATTTCAGAAGTTATAACATATTTAGAAAGATTACGTAAAAATAATAAAATTTTTTTTATAGTAGATTCTTTAAATCATTTGATTAAAAGTGGTCGTTTAAGTATTGCTAAAGGTTTTTTAGGAAGAATTTTTCATATTAAACCTATTTTAAAATTAGAAGCTCCTGGTATTATTACAATGATTAAAAAAGTTTTTACTATGGAAAAAGCTTTTGATTGTATTTTGAAAGAAATCGAAAATTATACGAAAAATCAGAAAAATCAAAAATTTTTTTTACATATTTTAACTTCAGGACGTCCTCCTATGAAAAATAAATTAATAGAAATTTTTAAAAAAAAGTTAAATATTAATGATATTTTAGAAGTTATTATTACTCCGGTGATAGGAGCGCATGTAGGTAATAATGTTCTTGGTGTGGGATTAATTATTCCTCCCATTTGATCTCATTAAGAAGTTTTAATAATCGTAAGGTGTAAATATAATATATGTTAAATGAAAATTTATATATGGATAAAGCTAAAAAGATTTTAAAAATATTAAAAAAATATGACCAATCAGAAGCTTTTATAGTGGGAGGGGCTGTTAGGGATTTTTTATTAAAAAAACCTGTTACAGATGTAGATATTACTACTAATCTGTTACCTGAAACTATTTGTGAAATTTTTAATGTTCCAAAGACAAGAATTCGTTACGGTTCTGTTAAAATTTGTTTTGAAAATGATTATTTCGAAATAACAACTTACAGGAAAGAAGGGGAATATTTAGATTTTAGACATCCTTCTTCTATTATTTTTATTCAAGATGTAAAAGAAGATTTACAAAGACGTGATGGGCGCCAAAGAGGCCTAAATTTCGCGCTATCTAACCAATAGCCAGGGCCGATAAACCCTGAAAGGAGATGGTCGGTTCAGCAAACGAAAGGATGTTGGATTATAGCAGACCATAAAAGCGGGTTACGACGAAAGCAAATTAGTCAAGATGACTCCGCCACCGAATAATTCTATGGAGAAGTCTGAAATGGCCTAAGAAGGAAAATTGAGGTAATCTAAAAACCTGTCTCGGAAGTTGCTTAAACGGACAGTCCAGAGTCTACTAGTATAAAATCACGATATTGAGTAGTTTATCAGATAAAGGAAACCTGGGATCAGCCTCCAAAAAAAGAGAGAGGGCACTTCACCTAAGGAATTGAGGTAGAAATTTAGTGTAACTTGGAGAATCCTAAAACTAAGTAATTAAATTTACTAATCCGGAAATAAAAGCCCGGATGGTCAAGGATAAAGCATCTTCTTAGTAGTCGTAAGGGTAAACCTAAATTTGGAATAATTTAGTTAATCGGCTTACCAAGAAGAGAGTTAATGACTCTTATAGGGCGAAAGAAGAAAGTAATTTATTATTTATTCAATGGCATCAATAAAGGGGTTGATATATGATATCAACAACGGTTTCACCAGAAACTAAACTTTCGCGAACATTGAAGAAAATTCAATATTGTTCATCGAATGGCCACTCTCTAAAAAGAGAACTCTAGCAGGGAATGAATAACTTTTATAACACTTTGAAGAATCACCATTAACAAAGGTACGGCTACGCCAGGAATTGACAATGAAACCATCAATGGTATTAATCTCGAAAAACTAGAAAGATACCATTAGGAATACGACAACAACGGTTACCATCCGAAACCATTCAAAAGAATTCTCATTCCCAATGATAATAAAATTTGGGTTTATCCACTATCAAAGATCGGCTAATACAAAAATGTCTCGAATAACTCTTAACTCCTTGTTTTGAAAATATTTTTTCAGAATGGAGCTTGGAGAACCGAAAAATCTTGTCATGATGCCGTCAAACGCGTCAAACAAAGATTAGGAATCGATTATATTGTCAAAATCGACTTAAAAGGTTACTTTGATACCATCAATCATGAGATTCTCATGAGAACCTTAAATCAGTTTATCCCAAAGAATAAAAACCTCTTAACCATTTGTTAATGGTTGAGAGCCGGTTTCATGAAAGACGGTCTCAAATACGAATCTTTATCGGGATCTCCCGAGGAGGGATTATTTCTCCTTTGCTAGCGAATGTATATTTACATTACATCGACCTTTAAATGGAGAAACTGATCAAAGAAGGAAAAACCGATTAGAAAGAATAACCCAGAGTATAGGAAAGTATAGCTTACAAGAATTATCCGATACTTTTGTGTAGCTAACAATCTAAGGGTTTTAACCCATTTAAATTATCTAGCTGAAGATAGCTGTTTGGAAACACTGGCAAGAAAGCAGAAAAAGTCAATTGCCAGAGTTCGGAAGAAATGTAAGATAGGTTTAACTTGGTCTATTTCTTATCTTAAGAAAGGAAAAATCCAACATGAACTATGGATTGTTTACTCTTCGGATAAAATTAGGAAAATGCGTAATTACAAGGGAAATCCGAATATTACCATAAATAAATACATATTTCAAAGTTGTAAGAATCTTAGCCTAAAAGCGGAACTTTGCGAGAAGCACAGTAAAACAGTCCAACTTCCAAATCATCATATTGGGACAATTTACAACGCGAATCACCAAAGGATCATGAAAGAACTAAAGTATTGTGTAAAGATTGTCATTAGAAAATAACCAATCAGCAAATACATGATATTAGAAAGAATAAGAACAATAAGAATAAATAGCTAATCAATCGCGAGACGAAATTAGTTCTCGAAAGAGAGTAAATTAGGGAAAGCGGTGTGCTTGGAAACTTGCTCGCACCGTTTGGACGGGGGCTGATTGTAAATAAAACAGCAAATACAAATCGCTGTATAAAACGCAATTAATCTATTCGTATTTTACTATAAACGCCATTTTATTAGATGAAAATCATAATATATTCGATTATGTTAATGGCTTAACAGATTTAAATAACAAAATTATTCGTATTATAGGTGATCCTTATCAAAAATTAACTGAAGATCCTTTAAGAATGTTAAGAATTTTTTATTTTAAATCAAAATTAAATTTTTCTGTAGAAGAAAAAACAGAAAAATTTTTAAAAGATAATATCGCTTTAATAAATAAATTGAGATCTTTTTTTATATTTAGAGAATTTAATAAAATTTTGAAACAACCTTATGTTAATTTAACTTTTAATTATTTATTATATACAAAAGCTATTTATTGTTTAAAAAGTTTAATTTCTGGAATATTATTTTTTATCGAATATAAATTAGAAATTATTGATCCAGATTTTTTTTTCATAATTGCTGTTTATTTAAATAATAAAGTATTCTATGATTTTTCTTTTCCTTATAATCAAAGAATAAAAATTATTAAATTGGTCGCATTATTAAAACACAAATATCCTTTTTTATCTAATTTAAATAAATTTGAAATATCAAATTTACAAAAAAAATTTTTAAAAACAGGTTTATTTTGAATTATTTATTTGTATGTCTTTATTTTATTGTTAAAAGTATTTGAAATTTTTGTTATATTTTAAATAATTAAGAAAAATAAAAATGAGTTTAAAAATTATGATTTATAAAAACCAATTAGAAAATTTAAAGAATGCTGAAATAGGAAAAAAATACCAAATTTTAGGAAAAATTACTAATATTAATAAAGGTGATAATTTTTACAATATAGATGTTTTGTTAACGGAAACGGAAATTATCAATATCAAAATAGAAAATAGAAATTTAGTTTTAATAACTGAAAAAATTTATATTTTTGAAGTAATTAGAAATTTAAAAAGCAATAAATATTATTGGATTTGCCAAAGTTTGAATTTAATCGAAAATATTTTAAATTTAGAAGAAACTTATCAATATTATCGTCTTTTTTTTGTATGTGCGCCGTTATCTTTTGAAAAAGCTGATTTTTTAATTAATAAATATATTAATAAAATTAAAAATTATAATTTAAACAAAATTACAACTTCGTTATATAATAAATATAAATTGCCTTTTTTGATTTCACCAGCTGCTTTTAAAATGCATCATAATTATTACGGAGGATTAGCTTATCATACTACTAATATGTTGCAAATTACTTTAAATCTAGCCGAAAGATACAATTTTTTAAATTTAGATTTATTATATGCAGGAATTATTTTACACGATATGTTTAAAGTTAAAGAATTTAATTTTTCGAAAAAAGAATATACTAAAGAAGGAATTTTATTAGGTCATTTAGTTTTAGCTGTTAATTATGTTCATGAAGAAGCTGTTTTATTCAATATTCAGGATACAGAAGAAATATTATTATTAAAACATTTATTAATTTCTCATCATGGTTTATTAGAATATGGCGCTTTAAAAACTCCTCAAACAGGTGAAGCATTTTTATTATGGCATTTGGATAATATAGATGCCAAATTAACTTCTTTAGGAGAAACATTAGCTAAAACTTCTGCAGGTAGTTTTTCAGAACCTTTAGCGGTTTTCGAAAAAAAGTCTTTATATAAACCCAATTTATAAAATTTGATATTTATTTTTATAATTTGGAAAAATAATGATGTTTAATAATGATGTTTATTATTGATGTAATGAATTATTAAAAATTTAAAAATTATTAATATATCTGATGCAGTATTAATAAAAATTATTTAAACTTTTTACTAAAATAGATTGAATCTTTTCGAAAAATTATTTAGTTTTATTAAAATTATAAATTTAATTACAAATATAAAAAGAAATTTTATTATTTTTTTTATTTTAATAATTTAAAGGAGTTCTTATTGAAAGACAAGAAAAAAACTTTATTGATTATTTTTAGATTAATTATGAATTTATTATTATTATTATTGATTTTTGGGTCTCTAATATTAAATTTTAAAAATAATAAGGATTTAATGAATTTAAAATCTGATTTATCTCGCAAAAATGAAGCAAATTTTTTAAATTTAACTAATAGTTTTGATGAAAAAGAATCTTTTTATCCAACTAATAGTGATAATTTTCTTGATTTTTCAACTTTATCGGGTTTTAAAGAAGAAAAGAAAATAGCTAATTCGTTTATATTGTATATAAAAAAACCTGAAAAATTTAAAGATATTGGTCACATTGAACCTCCTTTAGGTATTTTGTTATATGGTGTTCCTGGAACAGGAAAAACTACTTTTGCTCGGGCTATAGCTAAAGAAACACAGTTGCCCTTTTTTGAATTGAGTGCTTCTATTTTTTCAAAAAAATATAGAGGTCAAGCGGTACAAATGATTAGAAATTTATTTAATGATGTACGTAAAATATCTAAAAAACACCCTGGAGCTATTATTTTTGTAGACGAATGTGAAACTATTTTTCGAAAATTAACAAATTTAGAAGGTGATTCGGAAATTACCAATATTGTTAACCAATTCAAAACAGAATTGACTTCTAATGAAAATGATCCCAAACATCCTATTTTTATTTTAGGAGCGACTAATAATTTTTCACAAATCGATGATGCTATAAAATCGCGTTTTTCTTATGCTATCGAAGTTAAACCAGGTAATAAATCAGAGCGTAAACAATTTTTAGAATTTTTAATGGATCAAAAACTTAAAAATCCATATAGTCCGGAAGCTAAAAAATTTTTATATGAAGTAATTAATGAAGCTTTAGATAGAATTGCATCTAATTATGATTTTTTAAAAACTAATCGTACTTTAGAAAATTTGATGAAAGCTGCTGCTATGAATTTCGCTATAAAAAGAGCTAATGATGATGATTATCTTACAGTTAGTAAAGAGACAGTTAATATTGATGATTTGAAAGAAGCTTATCGTAGAATTATTATTACTGATAAAGATTTAAAAATACTAAATGAAATGGAACAACAATTTTTACAAAGAAAAAATTCCTTAAAATAGAAATAAATTAAATCTATTTTGGATGATGCTAAGATCAAATTCGCAAAAAATAAAATATTTAAACATAAAAAAAAGCTGTTTATTATAATAAACAGCTTTTATTTTTTTTAAAATTAAAAATTTTATTTTAATTTAAATTTCAAATTTAATCATATTGGTTTTATAGTCATTTATTTTATATATAATTAATTTATATATAAAACGTGTAAGAATTAAAAAATTGGTGATTGTCAAAATTATTAATATAGTTTTCCAATATCGAAAATTACTATTAAAAATATTATTGTCATTAATATCAATATAGTTAGAATAATTATTATTTTCAGAAATGAATATTTTTCTAAAAACTAAAAAAAATTGGTTTTTTATTTCGCTATATTTTTCAATAGATTTTTCAAAATTGTTTTTAGCGCGATCATATTTTAAATTAGAAAGGATAAAATCTTTATTATTTCGCTGCGTTTCGGCTTCTAACATAAATTCATCGCCTTTATTTCGGAAATAAACAGCGCTATTTTCTTTATTAGATTCCATTTCTGATTTGATATTATTTAATTTTGATTTGATATCTTTATTATTAACAAAATAAAAACTTAATTCTAATAATTTAGAAATTTCTTCTTTATTTTTGTTAATTATTTTTTTTAATATTAAAGAGTTATTTGTTTTAATTTTGTTGATATCGAGATAGATTAACGCGGTTTAGAAAGAAGAAATGATAATAACTTTTTTCATATTCGCAATTAGCCCCCCACAGAACCGGACAAGCAAGTTTCCCAGCATCCGGCGCCTAATATCTTATAATCTAAGATATTGAAACTCTTTCGCCATGTAAAGGTTATTACCCT
>NZ_JAOSIT010000015.1:0-7441 GCF_030586975.1 Candidatus Phytoplasma gossypii
ATACCATTGAATAAATAGTAAATTACTTTCTTCTTTCGCCCTATAAGAGTCATTAACTCTCTTCTCGGTAAGCCGATTAACTAAATTATTCCAAATTTAGGTTTACCCTTACGACTACTAAGAAGATGCTTTATCCTTGACCATCCGGGCTTTTATTTCCAGATTAGTAAACTTAATTACTTAGTTTTAGGATTCTCCAAGTTACCCTAAATTTCTACCTTAATTCCTTAGGGGGAAGTATCCTCTTTTGGGAGGTTGATTCCAGGTTTTCTTTAGCTGATAAACTACTCAATACTGAATTCATATATTAGTAGTCTCTGAACTGCTCGTTTAAGCAACTTCCGAAACAGGTTATTACATCAATTTTCCTTCTTAGGCCATTTCAGGCTTCTCCATAGAATTATTTGGTAGCGGAATCATCTTGACTAATTTGCTTTCATCGTAATCCGCTTTTATGGTCTGCTGTAATTCGGCATTCTTTCGTTTGCTAAACCGGCCATATCCTTTCAGAGCTTATCGGCTCTGACTATTGGTTAAATAGCACGAAATTTAGGCCTCTTTGGCGCCCCACCAGTTCGCATAGCATCCGATTTTTGTATTATAAATTTCTAAAATCAGAAAAAATTAATATCTTTTTGCTCTTAATCTGAAGATTAATAATCAGATCTAAATTTTTTGATGTTCCTCAGTTTTTTATATTTTTTGATAAAAGTTTACTTTTGAATATATTTTTATATTTTTTGTAAATGAATGTTATGGTTTTATGGTTAATAATTTAAAAAACTATTAATATCATTTTTGATAATATAATCAATTTCTTTTGAATCTCCGCTTCAAATATTTGAATGGCATCATGAAAAAAATTTTTTGGTTAGAAATCCAAAAACTCCATCCCAAAAAAATATTTTCGAAAATAAAAAATTAATAATTATTTCATAACCTTCTTGATTAATATATTTTATAGTAAGAATACCGAGAGATCGATTTTTAACTTTTTCTCATAAGAATAAGAATTTATTGAACTAATTGAAATTATTAATGGCTTTTTTTTAAATATTCTCGGAGATATTTTTCCATTTTCCAGAGTTTAATATCATTAATATTTTCTGAGTCAAATAGCCGCAATGTGATTGAAATCTAGATAAATATTAATCATATTTTTTAAGTTCTAGTTTTTAATTACTCTGATTATTTAAGCAACAATTATAAATGATATTAAATATTCGCAAAAGCTTAGTTCATTGATCAGCAAAAGTTTTTGGCATTTGCACTAATTCCATTGAATAAACAATAAATTACTGACTTCTTTCGCCCTATAAAGGTCATTAACCTTCTTCCTGAGAGGACGATTGGCTTAATGATTCCAAATTAAGTTTTACTCCTCCGACTACTAAAAAGTCGCTTTATCCTTGGGCCTAATGACTTTTATCTCATTATTGGTTAATTTAATAACTCTGCCTTTAGAATTCTCCAAGTTACTCTAAATATCAACCTTAATTCCTTAGGAGAAGTGACCGTTAGATTAACGGTGAGATTCCATGTTTTTAGTTGATAAACTATCCAATATCAGTTACTTATATCGATAGCTTCTGGACTGCTCGAGTACAGTAGTTTGCGAGACAGGTTAGAAAATTACATCTTCTTATCTTCTTAGACCATTCCAGGTTTATCCTTAGAACTATTCGGTAGCGGGGTCGTCTTGACTAACTACTTCATCGCAACCCGCTTTTAAGAACTGCTGTAATTCCTGATTGTTTCCTTTCAGTAACCGTTCTTACCCTTTCAGAGTTTATCGCCCTAGTGAGTGGTTAGTTCACTTGATATTTAGGCCTCTTTGGCGCCCTAACCGATTCATTAGTAAATTTTTGCATTTATTTATTAAACACTCGCTTCCTTATATTATATTTATGATTTTGCAAAAATAAATTAATTTTTTATACCTAACAATAAAAAAAGACTTTTTCAAGTCTTTTTTGATGATATACAAAAATAAATTAAAAAATTTTATTAATTCTAACAGCTTTTAAACCTTGTTGAGTAGATTCTACATCAAATTCAAAAAGAGCACCTTGATAAAAAAAGCTTCTTCTTTCTTCAGGCGTCATTTCTATAACAGATCTATCTGCTATTTGCGAAACATGAAAAAAAACTTCTTCTAATGTTTTGGTATCTAAACCAATTAATTCTTTAATTTCTGAATATTTTTCATTCATGTCTTCATTAGAAATTTCAGATTCTGAAATTTCAGAATCTGATACCATGTTCTTTAATTCTTGAACTTTATTTTGTAATATTAATTTTTGTTCTTCTGATAAATTAGGATTTCTATAAATAAATCCATAATTACCTTTTTCTTCGTGATTATCTGTTATTCTTTTTTCAGAAAAAAACTTTAAATAACCTATACTACGTGGACTAATTTGATCTGCTGACATTTTAAAAAAACTCCTCTGCAATTGCATTCTAATTTCATTCTCTAATTTTATTTTAATTAGTCGAAATAGTCACTTTCATTATACACAAATTAATAGTAAAATTAAATATTATATTTAACAATAAAAAATAAAATTTGATATTAAAATTTTTAACTATATTCATTTTATTAATGGATGTTTATGATATAATTATCCTTATTAATAGAATAAAATATAGCCCTTATAGTTTAATGGTAAAACACATCAATGGTAATGATGTAATATAAGTTCAATTCTTATTAAGGGCACCAATTATTTTGTCAAAACCAATAACTTTTTTGGTAAAATTTAGTAGTAATGATAAACTAAATAAATATTTAAAAAAAATTATTAATAATTTTTTAATGAAATAGAATCGCGGGTGTCGTATAATGGTTATTACATATGCTTGCCAAGCATATAATGAGGGTTCGATTCCCTTCACTCGCTCCATAAATAATTTTTTCAAAAAATTTATAATTAAAATAAAATATAATACAAATAGTGAAAAAATTCCTAAATTATTTAATAAAATAAATAAAAATCAAATAAATATTATTTGATTAAATTTAAATATTTGTAATTTTTTATAATTTTCAAATTTAATCAAATCATATTTAATAATATAAAACAATTTTTAAATAATTTTAAAAACTTTTCAATAAAAATAAAATAAAAATTATTAAAATCATTAATTATAAAATAAAAAAGAAATGTTTTAAGTTAAGTATTTATCTTAACAAAAAACATTTCTTTTTATAATTTTTAAACGATTAAGTTTCATCATTAAACTACGTTTAGCCTGGAAATCTCCAGGATGTTTTTTCACATGACATGATAATATTTCAATATCAACATTTAATAAATTAAACTGCACTTTATTAGAACCAGTATTAATAAGATTAGCATCATATTGTTCTAAAATTTTTCTTTTTTGTTCTTTATTCAAAGCCATTTTATTAAGCGATATCCTTCCAAAAACCCACAAAAACAAAATTAAATATAAAAATTAATATATCATCTTTTTTTTATAGATAATTATAATTTTAAAAATTTTTCCACATCTAAAATAAAAACAGTAGCTCCGCCAACAGAAACTTCTGAAGGCAAAGAATAATAAGCAGAAAATTCATTTAAAATATCATTTGGTATGATTTGTGTTTTCTGTCTAGAATGGAATTTAATAATTTCTATAGCTTGTTCCACTTTATCTGCTGGCAAACCTATAATTAAAGTAACATTTTTTTTACTCAAAAATCCTCCTTGAGTTGATAATCTTGTACTAAAAAAATTATTTTTACTCAAATTATGTTGCACTTCATCAGCATCTTCTGATGAAACAATAGCTAAAATTAATTTCATTTTTTTATTCATATGCTACTATTATATAATATTTAAATATATAAAAAATATTATTTTATAACAAAAATTTTAAATTATCAAAAATGGAGGCCCTGAACGGATTCGAACCGATGTTCAAGCTTTTGCAGAGCTATGCCTTACCACTTGGCTACAGGGCCCAATAAAATAATAACAAAAGATTTAAAATATTATTTCTGAATATAATGAATATCCTTTAAATAATAAAATTAAAACTTCGTTATATTTATTATATATAAAATTAAAAATAAAAAAATAATATAAATTATGTTTTTTTTTAAATTATTAAATTCTAAATTTATTATTTTTTTTCTTTATGAAGTAAACATTTTCTTTCAAAAGGACAATATTTGTTCAATTCCAAATTTTTAGGATTTTGTTTTTTATTTTTGTAAGTATGATAATTTTCTCTACCACATTTTTGACAAAATAATTTAACTAATTCGCTCATTTTTCTTCTTATAACCTCGATTGCTTATTATAAATAATTTAACAATTGCCAAAATTTAATAAAATCTTTATAAATTAAAAAAATAGCTATAAAAACTATTCTTTTAAATAATAAAATTTGAAATATTTATGAAATAAACATAATTTATATTAATATTCAATAATTTTAATGAGATTTTTTTCAAGAACTTCTGGATAACGATATTTAACTTCTCTCATTTTTTTAAATAAAACACATACAATTTTATTTTGAATATCAATTCTAGTTACTACGCCTATCTCTTGTATACGGATAGATTAATTGCGTTTTATGCGGCGATTTGTATTTGCCATTTTATTTACAATCAGCCCCCGTCCAAACCGGACAAGCAAGTTTCCCAGCATCCGGCTTTCCATAATTTACTCTCTCTCGAGAACTAATTTCCCCTCACGGTTAATTAGCTATTTATTCTTATCGTTCTTATTCTTTCTGATATCATGTATCTGTTGATCTGTCACTTTTCGATGACAATCTTTACACAATACCTTGGTACTTTTATTCATGATACTTTGGTGGCTCGCGTTGCGAACCGTGCCAATGTGATGAATTTGCAGTTGGGTTGTTTTGTTGCAGTTCTCACAACGTTCCGCTTTTAGACGGTCAGTTAGATGCGTGCGACCTTGGAATATATATCTATTAATGGTAATATCCGGATTTCCCTTATAGTTACGCATTTTTTTAATTTTATCCCAAGAGTAAACGTCCCATGGCTCGTATTGAGTCTTTCCTTTGTTAATGTAGGAGATACCCCAAGTTGAACCTTTATTGAATTTTTTTCGAACTCTGGCAATCGATGTTTTTCGTTTCCTTGCCAGCGTTTTCAAACAGCTATATTCAGCTAGATAGTTTAGATAGTTTAAAACACTTAGATTGTCAGCTAAACAAAAGTATTGGATAATTCCTCTAACAATTGTCTTATAGGTCCGGATTATCTCTAATTCGTCTCTACCCGCTAATGTTTCGTCGTGTTTCACCTTTCCCTCTTTTAACCAATTATATTCGTGTCCATATTCTTTGGCTCTCGTTTTGGGAACTTGGATTCGGACTTTACCGTTTAAGGAATTCTTTGCAGTTTTCCTTTCACGAGTTTTATTGGTTGGTTTAACCTTAATCAAGTAGGATAGAAACCTAGTTCCTTTGCTGGCTTTGACAATTTTTGATTTGTCCTTACTGATGGTAAGTTTTAAATCTTGCTCTAGCCATTGTGTTACTTGATTCTTAATCCTTTCGGCTTTGTCATACTCGCCTTTAACACCGATGATAAAATCATCAGCGTAACGGATGTATTCAATTCTTGTTTTTGGGTTTAGGTTGATGAGACTATCGGTCCCCAGTTGATGATGCTGGTTTTTATGCCATGCTTTTCCGTATTCTGGGTTATTCTTCCAAATTGATTTTCCTTCTTTGATTAGTTCATCCATTTTTAGGTCAATGTAATGTAAATATACATTCGCTAACAGAGGAGAGATTATTCCTCCTTGAGGAGAACCCGATAAAGATTCGTATTTGATTCCATCCTTCATGAAGCCAGCTTTCAACCATTTGTTAATGGTTAAGAGGACTTTATTCTTTCTGATGAACCGATTTAAGGTTCTCATGAGAATCTCATGATTAATCATATCAAAGTAGCCTTTCAGGTCGATTTTGATAATGTAGTCAATTCCTTTAAATCTTTGTTTGACGCGTTTGATGGCGTCATGGCAAGATTTTTTGGTTCTAAACCCAAAGCTCCATTCCGAAAAGATATTTTCAAAATAGGGAGTTAAGAGTTGTTCGAGGCATTTTTGTATTAGCCGGTCTTTGATAGTAGGTAGCCCCAAGGGTCTGGTTCTTTTATTATCACTAGGAATGAGAATTCTTTTAACTGGTTTGGGGTTATAACCATTATTGACGTATTCCTGATGGTATCTTTCTAGTCTTTCTAGATTAACCCCATCAATGGTTTCATTGTCCACACCTGGTGTGCCCGCCCCCTTGTTAGTAGCAATTTTATTAAATGCTGTTAACGTGTTATAGAAGTTATTCATTCCTTGTTGCAGCTCTCTTTTTAGGGAGTAACCGTTTGATGAACGATGTTGAATTCTATTCAATGTTCGCGAAAGTTTAGTTTCGAGTGAAACAGTTGTTGACATAATATCAACCCCTTCCTTGATACCATTGAATAAATAGTAAATTACTTTCTTCTTTCGCCCTATAAGAGTGATTAACTCTCTTCTCGGTAAGCCGATTAGCTAAATTATTCCAAATTTAGATTTACCCTTACGACTACTAAAAAGATTCTTTATCCTTGACATCCAGACTTTTATTTCCGGATTAGTAAATTTAATTACTTCGTTTTAGGATTCTCCAAGTTACACTAAATTTCTACCTTAATTCTTTAGGGGAAGTATCCTCTTTAGGAGGCTGATTCCAGGTTTCTTTTAATTGATAAACTACTCAGCACAAGCGAACTATGCTAGTAGACTCTGGACTGTCCGTCTAAGTAACTTCCGAACAGGTTTGTCGATTACATCAAATTATCCTTCTTAGGCCATTACAGGCTTTTCCTTAGAATTATTTGGTAGCGGAGGTCTTCTTGACTAATTTACTTTTGTCTCAACCCGCTTTTATGATCTGCTCTAATTCAATATTCTTTCGTTTATCAAATCGACCATATCCTTTCAGAGTTTATCTGCTCTGGCTATTGGTTAAATAGCACGAAATTTAGGCCTCTTTGGCGCCCTCGCCTACGACACTAACTTTAGCTCCAATAAAATGACGATAGGGATTAATATTTTGTTCTACACAATTCAAAAAAATTAACCTCTTTCCAAAAGATTTAGATAATCTATTACAAAAAAACCTTCTCTAAAGAGATGGTCATCGGCTAAAATTCGATATTATTCTTTTTTTATCGACCCTTTTTTATTCAGATAATATTTTTTTAAAATCTCTTTTAACTTTAGTACTCATTTTAAATGTTGGAACTGTTTGCGGAGGTGTAATACAAATTTCAGATGTAGTAGGTATTTTAAATTTTCTTGATTTACGATATGACATTTTGAAAAAACCTAAATATGGAATTGTAAATTTTTCTTTTTTATTTAAAGTTTCACCCATTGTATCATATAAAGATTTA
>NZ_JAOSIT010000015.1:7535-12710 GCF_030586975.1 Candidatus Phytoplasma gossypii
TACAAATTTCAGATGTAGTAGGTATTTTAAATTTTCTTGATTTACGATATGACATTTTGAAAAAACCTAAATATGGAATTGTAAATTTTTCTTTTTTATTTAAAGTTTCACCCATTGTATCATATAAAGATTTAAAAACTTTCGCAACATCTTTTTTTTTAATATTTGTATCTTTAGCTACTTTAGAAATCAATTCAGCCTTATTCATTATTTTTTTGACTCCTTTATTAAATTTTAAAATCATTTTCAATTAAAATAATTAAAAGTTAAAAAATATTTTCAACTTCTTACTAAGATTCAAATTTAGACAAAATAAATTAACTATTTCAACAAAATAATATAAATATACATCGAAAAATTAAAAATTATGTCCAAAAAACTTGAATCTAGTTTGATTTTAGCATAAAAATAAATTTTATTAACATAAAATCATTATTTTTGCATAAATTTATTCATAATTGTTTCCAAAAGATAATTTATAGGTTTTTTTTCTATAACTACCTGATAAGCACTTTTTATAAGAGGTAATTTTATATTTTTATCTAACATCAAACTATAAAAAGCTTTTAAATTATTAATACCTTCGATAGTTTGATAACTATTTAAATAAATTTTTTTAATATCTGTTCCTAAACCTATTTGAATACCAGCTTGATAGTTTCGGGAATCTTCATTAAAACTTGTCACTATTAAATCGCCTAATCCTGCTACTCCTAAAATTGTCTCCAAAGAAAATCGAAAATATTTCATTAATTCATATAATTCTAACATAGCTATACTAAAAAAAGCAGATTTAGCATTATTTTTAAAATTATTCATATCTAAAATACCACTAATCAAAGATAAAACATTTTTAAAAGCACTACATATTTCGCAACCATAAACATCATTTGAACAAACAACTTTCAAATAAGTTGAATTAGTAAAAATATGAGATATAAAATCAGCAAATTTAGCATTCGAAGAAGCAGCCACTAAAAAAGTTAAATAACAATTGATGACTTCTTCAGCATGAGATGGCCCCATAATACAACCATAATTTTTAATCTGAAATAAATTTAATTCTTCATTAATAATTTCTTGGACAGTCTTATAACTGGAAACTTCTATACCTTTAGAAGCGTTAATAAAATGTTTTGATTGTTTTTTTAAAATCAAATTAATTTCCCGCAATAATAATCTTATTTTTTGAGCAGGTATACATAAAATTATTAAATCCGAATATAATAAAGCTTCAGATAAACAAGAAGTAGCTTGTATTTTTGTATTTAAATTTTTATCAAAAACAGAATGTTTATGTTGTTTAATACGATTTACATATTCAAGATTATTATCACATACTAAAACTAAATGATCGTTATTTGCTAAAACTTGAGCTAAAGTAGTTCCCCAAGCTCCTCCTCCTATAATAGTAATTTTTGTATTCATATATCATCACTTTTCTTTTTAAAAATTATTTTAATAGGTAAACCTTGTAATTCTAAATTTAATCTTAATTGATTTTTCAAAAATCTTTCATAAGAAAAATGAATAAATTGCGGATTATTAACTAAACAAACAAAAGTAGGTGGTTTATTAAAAATTTGTTTTAAATAATAAAAACGAGCTTTTCCTTGTTGAAATATATGAGGAGGATTTAATTGAATAGCTTTATATAAAATATCATTTAAAACATGATCTGTAAAAGTACGTTTATAGTTTGAAAAAACTATATCTAACGTTTTTATAAATTTATCTAAATTATATTTTTTCAAAGCAGAAATATTAATCAAAGGCATATAATCCAAAAATTTTAATTCATTTCTAATTTTATTTTCAAATGTATCTTGAATTTGATAATTTTTAGCAATCAAATCACACTTATTAGCAATAATAATGCAAGGTTTATTAGCTTTAAAAATCATAGAAGCAATATTTTTATCTTGATCACTAATTTTATGACTAACATCCATCATAAAACAAACAATATCACTTTCTAATATAGCCAAAGAAGTTCTTAAAAAACTGTATTTTTCTTTACCAATTTGAATTTTCCCTCTTTTTTTTAAACCTGCTGTATCAATAATACGATAAAAACTTTCATTATATTCGAATAAATTATTCACTGCATCTGTAGTAGTACCAGGAATATTAGAAACAATCATTCTTTCTTGGGATAATAAAGAATTTGTAAAAGTAGATTTACCAACATTAGGTTTTCCAATCACACAAAAATTAACTACATCTTCATTTTTAATGTTATTACAAAAAAGTTCTAATGGTCGCTTAGAAATAATAATATCTAAAAGTGTTCCTATACCAATACCATGAAGAACACTAATACCTACGATTTCATCAAAACCTAAACTATAAAAATTATAAATATCAGGTAACAAATTAATATTATCCATTTTATTTACCGCAACCACTACTTTAGAAATTTTAGAATATAAAAGTTTGGCTATAAAAAAATCTTCTTGTGTAACTCCTTCTCGAATATCTGTTAAAAATATAATAACATCAGCTTCTTGAATAGCTATTTGAGTTTGATATTTAATTTTTTCTTGAAAAGGTAAAATATTAAAACTAAGACCACCTGTATCAATAATAATAAAATTTTTATTTAACCAATGAGTATCAGCATAAATACGATCTTTAGTAGTGCCAGCTTCAGAATCAACTACAGCTAATCTTTTCCTTAAAAGGCGATTAAACAAACTAGATTTACCTACATTAGGGCGACCTACAATAGCTACTTTAAACATTTTTAACCAACATTTTCTTTTTAATTAAATCCTCTATTAAATTAACTGTTTCTGCAACAGAGAAATCAGTATTATCTATCAAAATAGCATCTGCTGCTTTTTTTAAAGGAGCAATAGCGCGTTTTTTATCTTTCAAATCTCTTAATTGAATTTCTTTGATAATATTCGCCAAATTTATTTGATCTTGATCTATTTTTTTTAACTCTTTTTGTTTCCGCAAAGCGCGTTGTCCAATACTAGCAGTTAAAAAAATTTTTAAATCAGCATGCGGCATCACAACAGTACCAATATCTCTTCCGTCCATAATAAGATAATCGTGTTCACGAATTATTTGATATTGTAATATCAAAATTTTGTTTCTAACAGGTAACAAAGAAGAAATATTAGAAACCTTTTGTTCAATATAATAATCATTTAAATTAACAGAAAAATATTCATTATTTAAATAAAAACCATCATTTGTTAACTTAATATTTATATTTTTTAATATTTGTTCTAAGTTAGCAATATCTAAAACATCATTATAACTTATTTCATTTTTTAATATATAAAAAGTAATTAAACGAAATAATAATCCAGTATTTAAATAAAACCATTTTAATTTATTAGCTAATAATCGACTAACAGTACTTTTGCCAGCTCCGGCCGGACCATCAATAGCTACTTTAAAATTCATAATAACAAAAAAGACACCCCTTATTGATAATATTTTTTATTAAATAAAATTTAATAAAAAAACTTTCATATTTGTTGACATTTTATTTCTCGTTATAACGAGATACATAACAATCATTAGAAGTATTAATAACAATTTTTTCTCCAATACCAATAAAAATAGGAACTTTTATAATCAAACCTGTTTCCAAAATAGCATCTTTATAAGCAGTATTACTTTTACGATGATTTTCGCCAGAAATAATAGGGTCTGTTTGATAAACTTTTAAAACTATTTTGTCTGGTAAAATAGTACCTAAAATATTATTTTGATCACAAAAAAGAAATTCAACAATAACATCTTCAGCTAAATATTTTTTAATACTTATTATATCTAACTCAGCAATTTCAATTTGTTCATAATTATTTTCGTTTACAAAAACATATATCCCATTTTGTATATAAGAAAATTTCAATTTAACTTTGTTTACTAAAGCTGTTTCAATTTTAATACCTGAATTAAAAGTATATTCTATAATACTACCTGTTTTTAAATTTTTCAATTTACTTCTAACAAAAGCAGAACCCTTGCCAGGTTTAACATGCAAAAAATCAATTATTTGATAAATATTATTTTTTAATTTAATAGTCATTCCCGTTTTAAAATCATTTGTGTTAATCATTTTCTTCACCTTTTTTTCAAAAAATTTTTAATTATATTGATAGCTTTAACTTCTAATTTAGGATCTAAAGCTTCTAATTGTACTAAAGACGACATTTGATTCATAAACCAAGTTTTTTGTCTTTTAGCATATTTAAGAGTTTTAGCAATAATCAAATCATAAGCTTGTTGAAAAGAAATCTTTTTGTCTAAAAAATCTTTAATTTCTCGATAACCAATAATATTAAAATTAGCATTAGGATATTTATTTATTAAATATTTAACTTCTCCCACAAATCCTTGTTTCAACATTTGTTCTAACCTTGATATAATACGTGGTTTCAAAAATTGAGGCTCTAAATTCAAATAAATAGTTAAAATATCAAATAAAGGTTTATTTGAGCCACTTTTTTGAGATCTTAAGCTATTACACATAACTTGACGATAAGCACTAATAACTCGACGAGAATTTTTTATATCTATAACTAATTTCGGATCTTTTTGAAAAATTAATTTTAACATATTTTCTAAAGTACAATTTTGATAAGATTTATTTTCATAATCTTTCGAAATAGCCAATTCATAATCAAACAAAGCAGCTTTAATATAAAGGCCACTTCCTCCTACTATAAAAGGGGTTTGAATATTCAAAATTTTATTTCTCGCATCTTGTTGGAAATTAAAAATATTATATTTATCACCAGGATTAATATTATCCAACAAATGATGAGGTATATGAGTTTCTTTAAGAGAAATTTTAGCTGAACCAATATTAAATTCTTTATAAATTTGAACTGAATCAGCATTAATTATTTCTCCACAAAAAAAATCAGCTAATTTCAAAGAAAGAGAAGTTTTACCTGAAGCAGTCGGACCTGTAATAACTATAATTTTTTTTTGTATTTTATTATTCATGATACTTAATTTTCATAATTTTTTGTTTTTTTCCTAAAGTTAAAACAACTCCATTTAACTGTCTTTTGCCTTGAGCAATTTTATGTTTTAATTTGTGATTATTTAAAAAATTATTAATAATAATATTTTTATCTTGACCTATTATACCATCTAAAGGCCCTGTCATACCTGCATCAGAAATATAAAGAGTTTTTTTAGGCA
>NZ_JAOSIT010000015.1:12807-14051 GCF_030586975.1 Candidatus Phytoplasma gossypii
CAAAATTCTTTCATCATTAGTCTGAACATGAGTATGAGTTCCTACGATAGCATTAATTCTACCATCAAAATAATTTGCTAAAGCTAGTTTTTCGCTAGTTGCCTGAGCATGAAAATCTAAAAAAGCATAATGATATTGATTTTTATAAACTTTTAAAACATGTTCTATTTTTTTAAAAGGGCAAGATAAAAATTTATTATTCATAAAAACTCGACCCAAAGCGTTCATAATTAAAAGTTTTTTATCTTTATACTTAATAATTTTATGACCACATCCAAGATGTAAACTATCATCATTCAACGGTCTTATAATATTAGTATTTTCTATAAATGACTTTAAATCATGATTTTTCCAAGTATGATTACCTAGAGTAATCATATTAACACCTGAAATTTTTAAATTATAAAAACTTTGGAAATCTAAACCTTGTCCTTCTGCAGCATTTTCAGCATTCGCAATAACAATATTGATTTTATAATGTTGTTTTAAAAAATTAATTTTTTCAATTAAATAATTAATTCCTATCGAACCGCAAATATCTCCAATAAAAAGAATATTCATAATGATACTACCTTTGTATTAAACTTAACTAATACTTAAATTTGAAATTTCGGTTAAACGAACTTCTCTAATAACAGTTATTTTAATACTACCATTATATCTAATATTTTTTATAATTTGATCTTTAATTGTTTGAATTACTGTAAAAATAGCTAAATCATCAATTTGTTTAGGATCCACAATAACTCTAATTTCTCGGCCAGATTTAATAGCATAAGATTTTTCTACACCAGGAATTTTATTAGCAATTTCTTCTAATTGAGTAATTCTTTTAATATAATTATCTAAAGAATCACGACGAGCTCCTGGTCTAGAAGCGCTAATAGCATCAGCAATAGCAACTAAAACAGCAATAATACTACTAGGTTCTTGATCTTCATGATGAGATGCTACAGCATCTATTACTTCTAAAGGTTCTTTATGTTTCATAACAATATCTAAACCTATTTTAACGTGACTTCCTTCTAATTGATAATCTAAAGATTTTCCGATATCATGTAATAGTCCTGCACGACGAGCTAATACTTCATTTTCTCCTATTTCTGCAGCTAATTTGCCTGCTAAAAAAGATACTTCTAAAGAATGTTTTAAAACATTTTGTCCATGACTGGTACGAAAATGCAAAGAACCTAATAATTTTATTAATTCTTCATCCAAAAACCCTATTTTAGCCTCTAAAATAG
>NZ_JAOSIT010000016.1:0-12845 GCF_030586975.1 Candidatus Phytoplasma gossypii
TTCGCCCTATAAGAGTCATTAACTCTCTTCTCGGTAAGCCGATTAACTAAATTATTCCAAATTTAGGTTTACCCTTACGACTACTAAAAAGATGCTTTATCCTTGACCATCCGGGCTTTTATTTCCGAATTAGTAAATTTAATTACTTGGTTTTAGGATTCTCCAAGTTACCCTAAATTTCTACCTTAATTCTTTAGGGGAAGTATCCTCTTTAGGAGGCTGATTCCAGGTTTTCTTATGTGATAAACTACTCAATACAGAATTTGTATATTAGTAGTCTCTGGACTGTCCGTTTAAGCAACTTCCGGGACAGGTTATGCTATTACATCAATTTTCCTTCTTAGGCCATTCCAGGCTTCTCCATAGAATTATTTGGTGGCGAAGTCTTTTTGACTAATTTGCTTTCGTCGCAACCCGCTTTTATGGTCTGCTGTAATTTGACATTCTTTCGTTTGTCAAACCGACCATCTCCTTTCAGAGTTTATCAGCTCTGGCTATTGGTTAGATAGCACGAAATTTAGGCCTCTTTGGCGCCCAATCCCAAACATCTAACTTCTAAAAATACTTATATCAATATATATCCATATAAATATAATCGTTAAATAGTAAATCATAATTATCTTTTGTAATTATCAAATATATTTTGAATAATTTTTTTTATTTTAGAAATAATTTTATTTATTTGAGCAATTCAAAAATGAAACCAAGATGAATTAGTTTTTGATTTTTGATTTAATTTATCTAATTCTTCCAATTGTTGAAAAAGTTTTTTTTGAGTATTCGATAAATTTTGTGGTGTATAAATTTTAATAATAACATAATGATCGCCTAAACTAGAAGGAGCATTCACATAAGGAACACCTTTATTTTTTAATCTAAATTTAGTATCAGTTTGTGTACCAGCAGGAACTTTTAATTTAACATCACCATGAATAGTATCAACATTAATAATTGTACCTAAAGCTGCTTGGTAAAAATTAATTAATACCGAAGAAAAAATATCATTATCTTTACGCTGAAAAATCTTATGAGATTGAACCTCGATATCCACATACAAATCCCCACTAGGTGTTCCTAAAGGCCCTTGATGTCCTTGATTTGGAGATTTTAATGTCATGCCACTTTCAACTCCGGCAGGTATATTTAAAGTCACTTTATGCTTACTTTTTACTAGGCCCATACCTTGGCAAAAAACACATTTATCTAAAATAATTTTTTTTTGACCACTACACTCAGGGCAAACTTGTTTTGAAACACTTACAAACCAACCTTGTTGAGTATAAGAAATGTAACCAGAACCTTTACAAACGTGACACACCCTAATATCATTTTTTGTTTTAGCTCCTGTACCATTACATTTTTCACAATGCTCTTTAACATAAAATTCAATTGATTTTTGAGTACCTAAAACAGCTTCCATAAAACTAATAGTTATTTTTATATTATGATCTTCACCTTTAGAAGTTTGACGATTACTTTTTCTACGACCGAAAAAACTCGAAAAAATATCTTCAAATTCATCAAAATTAGCACTTTGAAAACCTTGAAAATCACTATTAAAGCCTTGATTATTAAAACTATGGCCCATTCGATCATACTGAGCTCGTTTATCGGTATCACTCAACACTTCAAAAGCTTCTTGTATTTCTTTAAATTTAGCATCAGCATTAGCTTCTTTACAACGATCAGGATGATATTTTTTAGCAAGACTTCGATAAGCTCGTTTAATATCATCCAAATTAGCATCACGTGATAATCCTAAAACTTCGTAATAGTCTTTTTTTTGTTTCAAAATAAAACTCCTCGTTGTAACACAATAGATAAAATTTAATAAATAAACCAAAAAAAGTTATTAAGATCTTTTTTTGGCTCTTTATTAAATTTATTATTAATTGTTTATATTATTTTTTATCTTCAAACTCGGCATCTACTACTTTATCTTCTGACTTAGCAGCTTCTTCAGTAGTATCTTGATTTTGATTTTCTTTATTGGTTTGTTGTTGTGCTTTTTGATAAGCTTTTACAGCTAGTTGTTGCGAAGCTTTTTCTAAAATACTTAATTTTTCTTTAATAGAATCATAATCATCACCTTTTAAAGCTTGTTCTAAATCTTGAATTTTAGATTCAATATCATTCTTTTCTTGTTCTTCAACAGAATCTTTCAAAGATTCTAAAGTTTGACGAGTTTGGGAAATAAAATTATCCGCATCATTACGTAATACAATACGTTCTTTTTGAAGTTTATCTGTTTCTGCATTTTTTTCAGCATCTTTTATCATTTTTTGAATTTCTTCTTCGCTTAAACCACTACCTCCTGAAACAGTAATACTATGTTTGCGATTAGTACCTAAATCTTTAGCGGAAACAGAAACAATACCATTTACATCAATATCAAAAGTAACTTCGATTTGAGGAATACCTTTTGGAGCAGGAGGAATACCTGTTAATTGAAAACTACCTAATAATTGATTATCTTTAGCTAATGCTCTTTCCCCTTGTAACACATTAATATCAACAGAAGATTGATTAGCTACCGCAGTAGAAAAAATTTGAGATTTTGATGTTGGTATAGTAGTATTACGTTCGATTAATTTAGTAAATATACCACCTAAAGTTTCAATACCTAAAGATAAAGGAGTTACATCTAATAAAACAATATCTTGAACATCGCCTCTTAAAATTCCTCCTTGAATAGCTGCTCCTAAAGCAACAGCTTCATCAGGATTAACACTTTTATTCAACTGTTTATTTCCTAATTCTTTAGTAACTAATTCTTGAATAGCTGGAATTCTTGTAGAACCACCCACCAAAATAACTTGATCAATTTGTGATACTTGCAATTTAGCATCTTTTAAAACTTGTCTTAAAGGAGTTACACAACGATTTACTAAAGTTTTAGTTATTTCATTAAATTTAGTTCTTGTTAGGGTATATTCTAAATGTAAAGGTGTTTGATTAGCGGACATAGTAATAAAAGGAAGCGATATAACTGTAGATACAACATTACTTAATTCTTTTTTAGCCATTTCAGCAGCTTCTCTTAAACGTTGCAAAGCAGTTAAATCTTTATTTTGTTTCAAATCAATTCCATTTGCTTCGCGAAAAATTTCAACTAAAAAATCTACGATAGCATCATCAAAATTATCACCACCTAATACATTATCACCTGCAGTAGCTAAAACTTGAAAATTACCTTCTGCAATATTTAAAATAGAAACATCAAAAGTACCTCCGCCTAAATCGAATACTAAAATATTTTGTTCTTTTTGAGTGTTCTTATCTAATCCGTAAGATAAAGCTGCTGCTGTAGGCTCATTTATAATTCTTTTCACTTCTAAACCAGCAATTTTACCAGCATCTTTAGTAGCTTGTCTTTGAGCATCATTAAAATAAGCAGGGACAGTAATAACAGCTTCTGTTACTTTTGTTCCCAAATAATCTTCAGCTTGTTTTTTTAAATTTTGCAAAATAATAGCACTAATTTCTTGAGGAGTATATTTTTTACCATTATACTCTTTATAGTAACCTTTTTTACCCATTTCTCTTTTAATCGAAAGAATAGTATTAGGATTAGTAACCATTTGACGTTTTGCGGCTTTACCGACAATAATTTCGTCTCCTTTAAAAGCTACAACAGAAGGTGTAGTTCTATCGCCTTCAGAATTAGTAATTACCTTCGGTTGCCCATTTTCCATACAAGCAACACAAGAATTTGTAGTACCTAAATCTATTCCTATGATTGGACTTAAATTTGTATTTTTTTTAGTCATTATTTTTATCACTCCATTCATTTACTCTTACCATAGCTGGTTTTATAACTAAATCTTTATACAAAAAACCTTTTTGTAAAACTGAAATATTAATACCATTAGGTTGTTTTGGATCTGATATTTTTTCTAAAGCATAATGAAAATTCGGATCAAATTTAACACCTAAAGCTTTAATTTCCTCAACACCCTCCTTTTGTAAAATATCTTTAACTTGTTTATGAATCATTTTGAAACCTAATAAAAAAGATTTAACAGATTCATCTACATTAGGCATTTCTAAAACCTTTTCGAATTGCTCTAAAGGAACTAAAATATTTTTAATAAAATCTGTTAGAGCGTATTTGATTTCTCTATTTGTTTGAACAGTAATACGTTTTTTAAAATTATCAAAATCAGCTAAATATTTCAAATTATCATTTGTTCTTTGTTGATTTACTTCTTGTAAATCTCGTTTAAGATCAAAATTTTCTTTTTGTAAAGAATTTACTTGTTGTTGTAATGTTTGTAAATCTTTTTCATTTGAAATAAATTTCTTTGATTCAAAATTCGTAATAGTATCTTCATTATTTTCTTTATTACTACAACTACAATTCGAGTTAGAAGTTTCTTTTTTGTTTACATTAATATCTGAAGATACACCATCGGAAGAAATTTTATTTGATTGGGTATTTTCTTCTTGGCAAGAACAATTATTTTTATTTATATTTTTATTGTTATTTTTTTTATCATTATTAAGATTTTGTTTTAAATGTTCTTCAGAATGCATAAATTTTCAAATTAAACTCCTTATTCTAAAAATTTAATTTTTACTGATTAATATTGTTTACGAAATTCTTCCCAACTATCAGGAATTAAATTTGTTTTACTATAAAAAGTTTGAGACAAATTTACAGCTAAATATTCTAAAATAGGAATAACTTCTGGATAAGCCATAGTCATCGGTCCTAAAACCGCAATAAACATTTTTTGATCAGGAAATTTCTTAATTTCGCAAGGAATAGAGATAATAGCGAATTTATGACAAGATATCCAACGTATTCGATTATTAAATTTAAAAATATATTTATGAGCATCAAATAACATTTCGTTTAATTTATTAGTATCTAAAATGTGCAAAATTTCTTTCATAGTATTACTATCAGCCCAACCAAAATTATTAATTAAATTATTAATACCATAAATATGTGAATTATTCGAGTTAAAACTATAAAAAATCTCTATTAATATATTAATTAATTTATCAAATAAACGTGAATTGCAAAAATTATTTTCAATATTTCTTTCTTGCAAAATTTTAATAGATTCACACAAATATTTATCGAATAATTTATTATTTAGAATAAAAATGATATCCTGCAAATTTTTAAAATTAAAACTATTACAAGATTCTAAAAAAATACTTTGATAACGTACTTGACCATGATTAGTAATTATCAATAAAATAGCTTTGTCCGGACTTAAAAAAAATACATCAATTTTAGCTACTTTGTGAGTAGTTAAAGCGTTAGGAAAGGCTAAAATCACAAGATAGCGAGTCAAATTCCCCAATAAAGTTAAAGCTTCTTTAATAATAGTTTCTGTATTAAAATTTTTATTTTTAAAAATATTTTCAAATAACGAAATTTGTTGCAAAATATCATGATTACGTGTAATCAAATGATTAAAATAAAAAACATATCCTTTTAAAGAAGGAATTCTGCCGCTAGATATGTGAGTTTTACATATATAACCTTTTTTTTCTAGTTGAGCCATATCATAACGAATTGTGGCACTGGAATATTTTAAATAAGATAAACATGATAAAAATTTTGAACTAATAGGTTGTTGATGTGCCGAATGATGCTCAATAATAGCTTTTAAAATTAATCTTTCTCTATTCGAAATCAATTTTTAAATCCTTGAAAAAAATATAATTTTTCATCACCATAAAGTTTATCTTCTATTCTTTTAAATAAAAATCCCTAACCTCTTGATAATTTAATTATTAATACTTAACTAAAATTACTATCAAGAATAATTTAAAACCGCGAACTAATTATTACTTTAATTTTTTGGAATAATATATTTTAAATTAAAAAAATAAAAATAAATAAAAAACAAATTTACATCATATCATTTAAGATATTATTGATTATTATCGATTAATCAAAATTTAGACTATTTTTTATATAAAATAAAATAAAGAAAATCATTTTAACACTTTGTATAGCCATAATTTTAATAAATTAGCACTCATCAATCATGACTGCTAAGATTATTTTATCTAATTAAATAACTGCTTGTCAAGTATTTATCGATGAAAATAATTCATTTCATAACAAAAATAAAATAATCTAGCACTCAATTATCATGACTGCTAAATTTATTCTATTATTTTTAAAAAATTATGTCAAGCATGTAAAAACATATTTCTTAAAAATTTTTATTATATAATAATAAATGTATCTTATGAAATCGAGTAAAATAATATTTACTTCAAATTTGCTAACCAATTTATAATTAAATAACAATTTTAATGATAATTGAAGAAAAGGTTTAATTTAAAATATATAAATAACATGAATATTTTTCGTATAAATAAAAAAAATTATTTATTAATCTCAATTCATTTATTAATTTTAATAGTTTGTGCATTTTATTATTATAATTATAAACAAACATTAATTTCGGCTACCGATAACATATTAGTTAAATATGCAAATTCCAACAACAATAACGACAATGTTATTAATAAAGAAAAGAAAAATAAATACACAATTATTAAAGATATACAAAATAAATTAAAAAAAATATTTGACAAATCACAAATTAATAATAATATTTTTCCCAAAATCAAAAAATATGATTTTCATAAAGGCGAAACAGTTTATGGTTTTACATTGGATATTGATGAAAATATTAAACCTTTTCAAGAAGGTATTATAAGCGAAGAATATGAACAAAATCAATCAAATGATCTATCTATTTCTATTAAAGGCAAAAATAATAAAATTTTTTTCAATGAAGAAGGTGAATTTATTGGAATTTCATACCCTAAACAATCTCAAAAAATGGAAATAAATTACATTATTCCTTCAAATAGTATTTACAATTTTTGTCAAATATTAAATAAACATTATAACTGCTTAAGTCAAAATATTTTGGATACCGAATATGAAGATGATACATCTTATTCATATAATTTATATGATTACTACGAAAGTACAACAGATGAAGATGATAATATATCTGATTCCGAAATTTCAAAAACACCTGAAACCAGAAATAAAAAAAAATTAAGATATTTAATACCTTTAGAAATCAAATCAGAAACAAATAATCCAGAACAAAATATAAAATTATTTATTAAATTAAATAAAAATGGAAAATTTAACGGTTTAATACAAAAACTAGATAATGAATATATAGATGTCTCAATACCTTTTTTTAGTTTCTTTAAATTGAATTATATAGACGAAAATGCTATAAAAGAACCGAAAAATCCACCATATCCTGAAACTTTCATAGAAAATATATCAAAAATAACTTTTTCAATTGAATTTACAAATTTTTTAGGTTCAGGTTTTGTTTATAAAATTGAACAGATTCCCAACACTAAGAATTATAAATACTATATACTTACTAATACTCATGTTTTATTACCAGCTGAAAAAGAAAATGCTAAAATTAAAATTTATAATTCTTATTTTAACTCTCACAAAGATGCAGAAATTTTTACTATTATTGATAATTCTGAAGGTTTTGATGATATAGGTATATTAACTTTTACAGATAACAATCAGAAAAAATATCAAGAAATTGAAAAAATTCTCAAAATAGCTTTTCCAGATAAATTTATAAAACCTGAAATTCAACAAACAGTTTATAGTATGGGGTCTCAAGAATCATTTAAGTCAGAAAATTTATTCTTGCCAAAATCAAACGAACAACACACAAGATCCATAAAAAGAAATTTATTAAAAAAAGGAGATATCACCCAATTAAATGAAGCTATTATTTCTTTTAATATAGAAATAGATCATGGAAATAGCGGAGGTCCTGTTTTTGATGAAACAGGACAAATTATTGGTATGAATCGTAATACTATCAATAATCCTATAGCAACAGATAATTTTTCACATGCTATTAATATTTTGCACATTCAAAAAAGACTAGAAGAAATTTTTTCCCAACATCAAAACAATCCTAACAATATAAAAACAATAACTTCTTTAAATAGTGAAAAACATAAAAATTATCTAATACAAAAAATTACTAATTTTAAACAAAATTTTAATAATCTTGAAATTAATCAAGATCAGGAAACACCAAATATTATATTTTCTATAGATGAATTAACTGATTTAACTAATAAAAAACCTATTTCATTCCCCTTATTAAAAAATTATCCCAATAAATCAAAAATAAAATTAAAAATTAAATTAGTTTATAATTATCACCAACAACAAATACTATTGATAGATCCGCAAAAAGAATATATCGAATTATATGCTGATATTGACAATAAAAATAAATCAAAAATTAATCTAAAAATAATTAGAAAAAATAAAAATAATAAAATTATTGATTTATTACAATATTCTTTAGACAATCATCATTATTTATCTAATAAAGACAGCGCTTTTATATCTTTAAAATTTATTGATTTAACCAAAACTTCTATTCATACTACAAAACAAAAAATTATGGATTCTTTAATTGTTTGGCACCAAGATAATCAAATAAGTGGTAATGGAATCATCTTTAATAAAGCAAAAACTAAAGATAATCAATATATATATTATGTTTTATCTACTTATGAAGAAGAATCTGACAATATTTTAATGAACTTATATAATTTTTTATATAAAAGACTTTTGCAAGATAAAAACGAAATCATTATATACAATTCAGATCAAGAAATTTATAAAAAGGAAGAGGGTACGATACATAATATTTTTCCCAACGAAAATAACCTTATCTTAATGACCTTTAAATCTTCAGAAAATTATCCGGTAGTCCCATTTAAAAAAACTTCAGACCTTAGAGTAGGCGAAGATATCTATTATCTTACAAATTTAGATAATTATGATCATAATCCTCAAATGTTTAAAAGTCAAATAAGTAGCATAATAAATAAAAATAGTAATTTTGTATTCGATTCTGTATTTAATTTAAAAGAAAAAATTAAAAATATAAATTTTATATGTTTTGATAATGAAGGTAATTTTATAGGTATTAATTTTTTTAAAAATTCAAATATAAATATACCAGAAAACTTTATTCAAGCTAAATTAATATCTGACGTTCATTTAAAAAAATTATTCAAAAATAGTATCTTTAAAGAAAATTTAAATATATTGATTTCTGTAACATTTATATTTATACTCATGATAATCATATCTATTAAATTGTATCCAATAATTTTGGAATATAATAAATATAAATCATTAAATTAACATTTTCAATTACTTATTATATGTCACAATTATAATAAAGAATTAATAATATTAGTTACTTCATGATTAATTTGTGAAGTTTTTTTTTCTTTATAATCTGAATAAGAAAGATGATGATGTATAAATATTTCTACTTTTTTCCTTCTAAACCAACATTTATGACGCATATTATGAATTCCTTTACAAGTTATAGGTAAAATATCAGCTTGATTTTGGATAGAAATTTTATAAGCACCATCTAAAGAGTGATTGATATTATCGGAAATAGAATTAATAATACCTCCCTCTGGAAAAACTAACACAGCTAGTTTATGTTGAATTATTTCTTTAGCTTTTTCGAGAGATTTTAAATTATCTCTACTATTACTTCTATTAATTTTAATACAATGAGTAGCATCAAAACAAAACCTTAAAAACCAACCATACCAAAAATTATTATAAAGTTCATCTTTAGGAGTAAAAGTAATAGGACGAGGGAATATAGAAGCTATTATAAAAGGATCAAAATTACTTTTATGATTGGTATAAACAACTAAACGATTATTAAAAGGAATTAAATGATAATTATAAACTGAAACTTTAATACAAAAAAAACGAACAATTAATTTCGAAAAACTTTGAACTATTTTTAAATGATAAATATTGTTTATAGATTTGTTTTTAATATATCCTAAACTTAATAATAATAATAATAAATTGGTTAACCAAGATATTAAAATAGCGCAAATAAAACCAATAAAAATACCAATTATTTTTATAGGAAAAATCATAATAAAATAATACCAGCAAATCAAAAAAATTATTATAAAAATAAAACTAAACATATTTTTTTTCGCATTTCTTTAAAAATAAATTAATAAGTTAAAAAAAATATAAATGTATATGAAAATAAATTTACATTCATTTATTAAAAAAACATTTATAAATTTAGTTTGTTATTATCAAAATAATCTAATTATTAAGCTATTTTGATTATTTTTTTACAAACTTTAGATTATAATTATTTCAAAATTATTTCAAAAATAAATAATAACAAAATTATCATAATTTTTATTATTTTCAATTTTTTTATTAAAAGTAAATAATTATTTTAAATTTTATTTAAATTCAACACAAAAGAGGATTTTATTATGATAGAACATTATACTTTAAAACAATTATTTAAATCTTTATTTATTTTTCTGGGTCGTATAATAAAATATTTAATTATTTGTTATTTTACTAACTTAATTTCATTATTTTTATTTTCATGGATTCATAGCATCATTATAGATGTACATTTTTATCTTTCTAAAGCTATTTCATTTCTTCAAATAATTAAAAATGCTGTAAATTTAAGAAGTAAATTGCAAACCTTTTTCTTTAAAACTTTACTTTTCTTCTATATATAGTATTCACTATTTAAATACATACAAGAAACTCCCAACCACTCCAGCATGCTATACAAAATGTTTAAAAGAAGTATAGGTACTAAAGAAGCGACAAAAAAACCGAAAAACCCCCCTATTATTTTTCCAACAATGCTGGAAAAAATATTAATAAAAAAACGCCAAACTACAAAAAAAATTATCACAAATAAAAAATCAAATACCTGCATTAAAATTAACCCCTTTATAAAAACAAAAATATAATATTAATTAATATCTGGAAATTAGATATTATCTACAATCTTGAATTTTACAAATACATTAAATAACTTTTATCCAACCTTTAAAATCATAACTCATTATTTCAAAAATAATTACAAATAATTATTTACTTTATTATAATAAGTAGCAAAAATTAATTCTTCTATAATACGATATTCTTTTAAAATATATTTATCTAAATTTAAATACGGGAAATAAATATTTCCCGAAAAACGCCGCAAGATATAAGTTAAATACAATATATTTACATAAGGCAAAGCTAATTGATAAATTTGCCTACCTCCAATCACGAAAATTGATTTTGATGTTTTATGAAAATTTTGTAAAAAAAAATTAACATCATCAACTTGTTGAATAGAAATATCATCACGATGATATAGGGACGAAATATTAGAAAAAGAAGTGGTAGCCAAGTAGATTGATTTAAAAGGAAATTTTTTATTTTTATAATAAGAACATAAAGATTGATATGTTTTTAAACCCACTAATACTCTTTGATTAGTCACTTTTCTTTTAAAACAAGCTAAATCTTGAGGATAATGCCAAGGTATTTTTTTATCATTACCAATCAAAAAGTTACCATCTACGGCTGCTATTAAACTAATCATACTGCTATTTCTCCTTTTAAAGTTTCGTGTGCATCATAATTATGCAAACAAATATCTTTAATAGTAAAATCTTCGATACAATGAATATTTTTATTTAAAGTAATATAAGGTAATAATTTAGGAGAACGTTTTAATTGAATTTTAATTTGAGGCATGTGATTAAGATAAATATGAGCGTCTCCTAAATTATAAATTAATTCATAAGCCTGTAAATTAGTAATATGAGCGATTAAATATAATAACAAACTATAACTGCTAATATTGAAAGGGATTCCTAAAAATACATCTGCGCTTCTTTGAAAAACTTGTAAAGATAATTTATTTTCTTCGACATAAAACTGCATTAATATATGACAGGGAGGTAAAATCATTTGAGATATTTCCGGAGGATTCCAAGCAGAAATAATTAAACGCCGCGAATAAGGATTAAATTTAATATCACTAATTACTTGTTTTAATTGATCAATTCCTGCAAAATCACGCCATTGCTTTCCGTAAATCGGTCCAAGATTTCCATATTTTTTAGCAAAATTTTCATCTTCTTTAATTTTATTTATAAATTCCGATAAAGTTTCGTTTTTAAAAAAAGATGAGTTACGATATTGTTCGTAAGGCCATTCATTCCAAATATTAACTTTATTTTCCACCAAATAACGAATATTAGTATCTCCTTTAATAAACCATAATAATTCATGTATCACCAGATTAAAATTAATTTTTTTTGTCGTTAATAAAGGAAACCCTTGGGTCAAATTAAAACGCATATGATAACCGAAAATACTTTTAGTTAAAACTTTAGTACGATTATCACGTATATTACCATATTTTAAAATAGTACGACATAAATTTAAATATTTTTTCATATTAATAACACATTTAACCTTTTGCTCGAAATCACATTTTTATAAATTAAATATTTTATGATTTTATATTTTATTTTCAAAAAAATTATGTTATGAAATAATAAAATATTTATTTATATAAAATTAATGGCGGAGGAAGAGGGATTCGAACCCTCGCATCTAATAAGATCTACACGCTTTCCAAGCGAGCCCCTTTAACCAAACTTGGGTATTCCTCCGAAATAATCCTCTTTATTAATTGAAAATTTTTTCAAAAAAAATTATAAAACATTCTTCATTATAAAAAACTTATAAACAAATTTTCTAGTACTAAGATTATCCTAATCGAGAACTAACTTTGTATCAAATCAATCATTATCTTATATGATAGATTATCGAATAGGGTAAATTATAAATAGCTAATTAACCGCGAGGGGAAATTAGTTCTCGAGAGAGAGTAAATTATTGAAAGCCGGATGCTTGGAAACTTGCTTGTCCGGTTTGGACGGGGGCTGATTGTAAATAAAATGGCAAATAC